>JAIPIC010000031.1 GCA_021734865.1 Candidatus Woesearchaeota archaeon
CATCAGCAAGATCAGCCTGCAGATCATTCCAGATATCTTCATCTGTAATTCTCTTAAGCAGTAAAACTACTTTCGGAGCATGCTGATCAAAGGTTGCAATGATCCTGTCATCTGCGTTCAGGTTTAGGATTGAGATTGCTGTTGATGTGTCGATAGGAAGCATAATCAAACCTCGTATAACCAGAGATTGTTAGGTTTGGATTTGTCGATGTCTGCATGGATAAAATCTTTGCCGATACCGATTCTGCGGAAGCCAGCTATGATAAGACCACGAAGGACATTAAGACGTGCTACGTTATCAGGAACAGCAATATCTACTGCCAGACCACGAACATGAGCTGAATTTTTAACTCCGCCTACTTCTTGGTTGTGTTTTGGGCAGCGATATCCGCTGGTGATAACAAATGGAGTATCTGCAAGCTCTCTCGCTAAATCCAGCTTCAAAACCAGATTAGCTGAGATGTTGCTTGTCTCGCAGCATCTACAGTTAAATTCTTTTTTGTTAAAGAATTTAACTCTGTCCCAATCAATAAATTTATTTCTTCTCATGGGGGTATTAAGAATATGTAATAGTATAAAGCAAATCGAGTTGTCTTCAGATGACATAGAATATCATTGACGGTATCACTTGATGAATAATTAATGAAATAAAAAAACTCGGGGAGAAAATGGCAATAAAGAAGACTGAGTTATACAGTTCCTTGTGGAAAAGTTGTGATGAATTGCGAGGAAGTATGGATGCATCACAATACAAAGATTATGTCTTAATCTTACTTTTCCTAAAGTATGTAACTGATAAATATTATAAAAAAGATGATGCGATAATATTGGTTCCCACTGGTGGTAGCTTCCATGATTTAGTTAAGTTAAAAAATAACAAAGATATTGGAGAAGGACTAAATCAGATTATTGCTAAACTTGCTGAATCTAATCAACTCGATGTAATTAAAGCAACTGACTTTGCCGATGAAAATAAACTTGGTAAAGGCAAAGAAATGATAGACAGGTTAACTAAGCTTGTTTCAATCTTCGAAAATCCTGCTTTAGATTTTGGTAAAAACACTGCTGAAGGTGATGATATACTTGGTGATGCTTACGAATATTTAATGCGTCATTTTGCAACTGAGTCAGGAAAAAGCAAAGGACAGTTTTATACTCCTGCAGAAGTCTCGAGAGTTATTGCTAAAATTATAGGGATTAAAAGAACTACACATCAAACGAAAACTGTTTATGATCCGACCTGTGGAAGCGGTTCATTGTTACTTAAAGCTGCTGATGAAGCTGCTAATGGTCTTTCAATCTTTGGACAAGAAAAAGACAATACAACTGCAGGTTTAGCTAAAATGAATATGATCCTGCATGGCGATCCATATGCTGAAATTAAAAATGCCGACACAATTACCAATCCTCAATTCCTTAATGACAGAGATGGTTTAAAGAGATTTGATTTCGTTGTTGCTAATCCACCATTTTCAACAAAATCTTGGAGTAATGGGATCATCCCTTCCGAAGACAAATACAACCGTTTCGAGTTTGGAATACCACCTGCAAAAAATGGTGATTATGCGTTTCTCTTACATATTCTGGCTTCATTGAAAAATGATGGAAAAGGAGCTGTTGTATTACCTCATGGCGTTCTCTTCAGAGGTAATGCAGAAGCAAGAATCAGAGAAAACCTTATTAGGAGAGGGTTGATTAAAGGCATTATTGGTCTACCAACAAATCTCTTTTTTGGAACTGGGATACCAGCTTGTATTATCGTCCTTGATAAAGAAAATGCTCATGCTCGAAAGGGTATTTTCATGATTGATGCGAGCAAAGGTTTTATGAAAGACGGCAATAAAAATCGTCTTCGTGAACAAGACATTAGAAAGATAGTTGATACATTTAATCAAAGGCTTGAAATCACCAAATACTCAAGAATGATAGGGATTGATGAGATTGAAAGTAATGAGTTCAACTTAAACATTCCCAGATACATCGACACTCAAGAAGATGAAGATATCCAAGACATTTTGGCTCATTTAAAAGGTGGAATACCAAAAGCTGATATTGATGATTTAGAACACTTTTGGAAAGTTTTTCCAACACTAAGAAAAACACTCTTTAGCGAATTTGCACAAAATGCTGGATACAAGCAATTGAACATCAATGTGGAAAGACTGAAACTTGAATTATATAGTCATCCTGATTTCACTAAATATGCTTTAGAAGTAGATAAATGCTTTTCAAACTGGAGAAAAAATAATATAAATACTTTGTCTAACATCTCAGACAATGACCATCCAAAGGATTTATTAAAACTACTTGCAGATGATATTCTTGTAAAATTCTCAGAGCTTCCACTAATTGATAAATATGATGTTTATCAATCGCTTATGGAGTACTGGCATGATACTATGCAAGATGATGTTTACTTCCTTGTTTATATTGGTTGGAAAATCGTATTAGAACCAGTTAAAATCAGCAAAAAAGTAACCAGATATATCTGTGAATTAATTCCTGATTCTTACATGCATAATCGATATTTCAAAGAGCAGAAAGACGAAATTGATTTACTTCAAGATGAGTTAGAAGAGCTTAACAATCAGGAGCTTCAATTGGAAGAAGAAAATGCTGGAGAAGAAGATGTTTTTGATGAGTGCAGACCAAAAGATAAAATTACAAAAACAGCTTTAAATGCTACTATAAAGAAATATAAAGCAGAATCTGGTTTTGAAGAAGAACTCGAGATTTTGCTTCAATATGCTGCACTTTTAGAAAAAGAATCTAAAACAAAAAAAGCAATCAAAGAAAAAGAACAGAAACTTTATGAACTGACTTTAAAGAAATACAATGAACTTAGTACTGATGAAATTAAAGCAATTGTGATAAATGATAAATGGATGACTGCTTTGAACTATGCTGTACATCAAGAAATGGAGAGACTTTCAAACTTTCTTTCCAGAAGAATGAAAGAACTCTACACACGTTATGAAACTACTTTACCTGAGCTGGAAAATGAGGTGAAAACTCTAACAAAAAAAGTAAACTCTCATTTAAAAAAAATGGGGTTCAAATGGTAAGAAAAAATGTTCCTCAAGGTTTTAAGCAAACTGAAATAGGAATGATTCCTCAGGAATGGGAAGTTCAACTTTTAGAGGACTTAACAACAAAAATAGGGGACGGAATCCATTCAGTACCATACTATATCAATACAGGAGATTATTTATTTATAAATGGGAATAATCTAAAAAAAGGTAAAATAGTATATGATGAATTTACAAAAAGAACGACCAAAAATGAGTTTTATAAATATAAAAGAGATTTAACCAAAAGAACCATTCTTCTTTCTATTAATGGAACTATCGGTAACATTGCTTTTTACAATGATGAAAAAGTAATCTTAGGAAAAAGTATAGCATACATAAATGTAAATAATAAAATAGAGAATAAATATTTATATTATTTTTTGCAAACTTCACATGTTTCTGACTTTTTTAATAATGAGTTAACCGGATCGACAATTAATAATCTGGGATTATCGTCAATACGAAATACACCTATAATTCTGCCAAATGAAATGGAGCAAAGATCCATTATAGAAATTCTATCTAACATCGATCAATTAATTACTTCCTTAGATAAATTGATTGAAAAGAAAAAGATGATTAAAAAGGGAATGATGCAGGATATACTGACTGGACGAAGAAGATTAGATGGATTTGATAGTGAATGGACAACTGAAAAGCTTGGAGATATTGCAACAATTTCTGGTGCAGGTGTTGATAAGAAGACAAATGAGAAAGAGTTACCAATAACTTTGCTAAACTTTTTAGACGTACATAAGAATAATTATATATATAGATCTCAAATGAATCATTTAGTAACAGCAAAATCTACTAAGATAGCTCAGTGTAACGTATTAAAAGGAGATATATTTATTACTCCATCATCTGAGCTTCAAAATGATATCGGAGTAACTGCTATTTCTATGGAAAATATGGAAGATGTTGTATATAGTTATCATATCAATAGAATAAGATTAATCAAAAAATTTAATATTTTGTTTAGTTTATATATGTTTAAAACAAGTTCATTTTTAAAACAAGCTAATGTTAAATGCGAAGGAAGTGGAAAAAGATATGTTATTTCATTAAAAAGTTTCAGAGATATGGAATTGTTTTTTCCAGAATCTTTAAAAGAACAAAAAGCAATCGCTGAAATACTATATGATATGGATTCAGAAATTTATCAATTAGAAAGAAAACTATCTAAATACAAATTTATTAAACAAGGTATGATGCAGAAGCTACTAACTGGACAGATTAGATTGATTTCTAAACCAAAGCATAATAAAGCAATAAACGAAGCAGTTTTAATTTCTGTTCTATCTCACTACTTCGGATCAGAAGACTTTCCTTTGGGTAGGAAACGATATACAAAACTCTCATATTTGTTTCATCGACATACTGATGGTAAGATAGAAGACTATGTAAAGAAAGCCGCAGGGCCATACAATCCAAAGACTAAATACGAAGGTTCGGAAAGAATTGCTCTTCAAAAGAGTTATATGGTAAAACATAAAAGAGATAAATTTGCAGGTTTTATTTCTGGAAGTAATTTCAATGAAGCTGAATCTTATTTCCTCAAATGGTATGATCAAGACTCACTTAATTGGCTTCTGCAATTTAAGAAAAACAGAAATGATTATTTAGAACTTTTAGCAACTGTGGATAGCGCTATTATTGATCTTAAGAGTAAAAATACTGTTATAAATGTAGTTAATATAATTGGATATATAAATAATATTGAAGAATGGAAACCTAAATTAGAAAGAGATATTTTCGCAGCTAAGAGCATAGAAAATGCATTAAATAAGTGTTTTGAACTTTTTGACTACTAATAGGGGTTATTATGGGTACAGTTGGAGCTCCTGAAATTGATACACAGATAAAAGTAATCCAGCTTTTTAAAAATGAGCTTGGTTATGATTATTTGGGAGATTGGAGAGACAGGGATAATAGTAACATTGAAATTGAATTACTTACAGATTATCTTAAATCAAAATCTTATTCAGAAAAACTTATCGGAAAAGCGATCAAAAAAATCAAAAGTGAGTCCAATAATTTAGCAAAGGGTTTATATACAGCAAATCAAGAGATTTATAACCTTCTGAAGTATGGAGTTAAAGTTAAAGAAGAAGTAGGAGATCACTTCCAAACAGTTTACCTAATCGATTGGGATAATTTCAGGAGTAACCATTTTGCAATTGCAGAAGAAGTCACCATCATTGGCAAACATAATAAAAGACCTGATATCGTTCTATATGTGAATGGTATTGCTTTAGGAGTTATCGAGTTAAAACGCAGCAAAGTATTTGTTGAAGAAGGTATAAGACAAAATCTTGATAATCAATCTCCAGAATACATAATGCCTTTTTTTACAACTATCCAGTTAATTATGGCAGGGAATGAATCTCAAGGTCTAAGATATGGTGTGATCGAAACTCCCCAGAAATATTATTTGGAATGGAAAAGACAGGATTTTGATGATAAGCTTTACGATCATTTGAAAGAGTTATGCAGCAAAGATAGATTACTGGAATTGATTCATGATTTTATCATATATGATGCTGGAACAAAAAAGATTAGCCGTCATAATCAATATTTTGCAATGAAAGCTTCACAAGATCGAATTGCTAAACGAGAAGATGGAATTATCTGGCATTCTCAGGGAAGTGGAAAAAGTATAATTATGCTTTTCCTTGCTAATTGGATTTTGCTAAATAAAACTAATTCAAGAGTACTTATTATTACCGATAGAACAGAATTAGATGAGCAGATCGAATTAAACTTCAATAATGCTGGAAGAGAACTGGCGAAAGCTATAAGTGGAAAAGACTTACTGGAAAAATTGAACCAAGCTTCTCCATCTGCCATATGCTCTTTAATACACAAATTCGGAGTCCATGAAGAAGATGAAGTAGTTGCAGATTATATAAAAGAGTTATTGGCAAAAACTCCTGATTTCAAACCTAAAGGTGATATTTATGTGTTTGTAGATGAATGTCACAGAACTCATTCCGGTGAATTACACAAAGCTATGAAAACAATACTACCTAATGCCATGTTTATTGGTTTTACTGGAACTCCTCTTCTTAAGAAGGATAAGCAAAAAAGCATCGAAGTGTTTGGTAGCTATATTCATACTTATAAATTCAATGAAGCTGTTGAAGATAAGGTGATATTAGATTTAAGATATGAAGCAAGGGATATTGATCAAAGAATCAATAATCAGCATAAGATCGATCAATGGTTCGATGCCAACACTAAAGGTTTAACCGAAAATGCAAAGATTCAGTTAAAGAAGCGTTGGGGAACAATGCAAAGAATCCTAAGTTGTCAGGATCGTCTCGAGAAGATTGTCGGAGACATAATCTTTGATTTTTCCATAAAAGATAGACTCTCAGATGGGACTGGAAATGCTATGTTGGTTTCTGGCAGTATATATCAAGCCTGTAAACTATATGAGCTTTTCTTGAAGCATGGATTCAAAAAATGTGCAATTGTAACTTCTTATGTGCCCAGTATTACAGACACTAAAGGGGAAACAACAGGTACGGGGCAATTATCTGAGAGATTGTATAAATATGAAATTTATCAGAAAATGCTGAATGGTGAAACCACAGAGGAATTTGAAAAAGAAGTTAAAAAGAAATTTGTAAAAGAACCCGGGCAGATGAAGCTTCTTATTGTTGTAGATAAACTTCTTACTGGCTTCGACGCTCCAAGTGCAACATATCTTTATCTCGATAAGAAAATGCAGGATCATGGTTTATTCCAAGCAATTTGCAGAGTTAATCGATTGGATGGTGAAAGCAAAGAATATGGATATATAATAGATTATAAAGATTTGTTTAATAGCCTTGAAAAAGCTGTAGATGATTACACTGCAGAAGCATTCGACAACTATGATAAAGAAGATGTTGCAGGACTTCTTCAAAATAGATTAGAAGATTCTGTTAAAAGGCTTGATGAGTCATTGGATGCTGTAATTGCTGTTTGTGAACCAGTAGAATACCCAAGAGACCTTAATGCTTATGCAAGATATTTCTGTGGAGACACTCAAGAAAAACTATCGAAAAATGAGAAGAAAAGGCAGCTATTTTACAAACTTGTTGCTTCTCTGATTAGATCTTATGCAAGTATTGCAAATGAGATGGAAGAAGCTGGCTATACAGAAGAAGAAATTATTCGAATTAAAAAAGATGTTAGTCACTACACTTCACTACGAGATGAGATTAAAATTATAAGCTCAGATTATATTGATATCAAAGCATATGAGCCTGCTATGCGACACTTAATTGATATGTATATATCAGCAGATGATAGCGTGGTATTGTCAGATTTTATGGGTATGACTCTCATTGATTTAATCATTAATAATGGAAAAGATATTTTCGAAGTTATGCCCAAAGGGATAAAAGGAAACAAGGAAGCTTCTGCAGAGACAATTGAAAATAACATGAGAAAAATAATCATTGATGAAATGCCAACTAATCCAGCATACTTTGAAAAAATGTCTACGCTTTTAGAAGAACTCATAAAACTAAGAAGAGAGCAAGCTATACAATATGCAGAATATCTCGATAGAATAACAAAACTTGCTTCTGCTATTAAAAATGGAAGTCAGAATCATTATCCTGAGATGATCAAATCACAAGCCTTGAGATCGTTGTATGATAACTTAAATCAAAATGAAGATTTAGCCATTAAGCTTGATGAATCAATAAGAGCATCAATTAGAGATAATTGGCGAGGAAATCCAATTAAAGAACGTGCAGTAAAGTATGCTGTTAAGAAAATGTTACCTGATGTTGAATTAGCTAATAAGCTTTACAATATCGTTAAGGAGCAAGCTGAATACTAATGGAAACTATTTTAGTATCAGATTTATCAATTGATGTCATCAGAAAGGATATTAAAAACATACATCTTACGGTTTATCCTCCAAATGGTAGGATTAAAGTTTCTGTGCCAATCCATGTTGATAATGATTCTCTGAGGCTTTTTATTATATCGAAGATGACCTGGATTAAAAAGAAGTTAAAAGAACTAGAAAACCAAGATCGTCAAAGTTTTAGAAGATTTGTTTCTGGTGAAAATCATTATTTCTGGGGTAAAAGGCATATCTTAAATGTGATTTATCAAAAAGCCCCTTTACCCAATAAGGTTGTTATTAGAAATAAGAAATATATTGATTTATTTGTCAGAGAAAATTCAAATCTTGCTATTAGAAAAAATGCTTTGTATAGCTGGTACAGATCTGAATTGAAGAATGCAATTCCACCTTTGATAAAAAAATGGGAGAATAAACTAAATATTTCAGTTAGCGACTGGGGTGTTAAAATTATGAAAACCAAGTGGGGCACTTGTAATGCCAATGCAAAACGAATATGGCTCAATCTTGAATTGATAAAAAAGCCAAGACATTGCCTTGATTATATTGTCCTGCATGAAATTATTCATATATTAGAAAGAACACACTCTGATCGCTTCAACGAATTAATGGATGAATACTATCCAAACTGGAGAACCGTTAGGAAAGAGCTTAATGAGTTTATATTATAGTAAGGAGTTCTATTATGAGTGAATATTATTGTAGAAAATGCCGACAATCTATGACAACAAATGCTGTTGACCCACAATTAGTGAATCTCACAAGTAGTTTTAATAATAATTATTTACTGGGTAAATTTGAGAAACACTATAATAATTCTGGCAGTTATAATATCAATACTGTATTTAAAAAAGATGATTTTGAAAATCAATCTGATTATGATATTTATGAGCATTATCATTATTTAGCATATGTTTCTGGTAGTTTAGAAATTGATAATCAGCGCAAAAAAAATCTGGTATTGTGTTTTGCTAAACCGACTGGTGATGAATATATTCATGGCATCAAAGCAGGACAATCTGAGGCAGTAAAATTAGTTCTTTTCGATAACGCTAATAAAATCCATGCTTTCCCGACATCTTCTGCTTATTTAACAACTGTAAGATGTAAAAATTGTGGATGTAAGTTGGAAATCTACGATCCTAATACACAATCTCCGTAGTCGTCCTGCACTTCCAATGAAATGGCGGAAACGGAGTATGATTTCCGGAAACTCCAATCGCTTTCCCATGCGGATCATACTCAACCTGCTTGTCCGATACCCAAGGCGCAATTTCCTTTGTCATTTCTCTAACTGTTTCCAATGAATGTTTTTGAGTATCGATATTCATAAGCTGCTCCATAGTTTCAATCGCATTATCCAGCGGATAAACTTTATCCTGAGCAGCCAATGCCCGACAAATCTCAGAAGTTCGATCATCCAAGACAACTACTAATCGATATCCAACAGCTCCAGCTTTTCTGTAGCCTTCCAGCCTGCCAAATTCTCGCACTCTGAGAGCTGTATGCTCTGCTAATCCCTGCCAATAATGAGCCGATTTCTCACCCAGATGCTGAAACTGCTCTTTGAGCTTATCTGCCAGCATCTCTCTGGTATAACCGGAAGATACAGCTTCTTTGAGAGTTTCTTTGAATCCAGTTTCAATATCAGTTCCGTATCTGTTGCCTATCCAAAAGAGATTCTGCTTGGTTATAAGAGATTCCAGCTTCCTCTCCTGAATCCCATAAAGACCAATCGAAGTATTATGCGGAACCTGCTTCTGAACATCATTGATGCCCAGCCTGAGACTTCTTTGAATAAAAGCCTTCGTATCCTGCCGTACAAGCGAGGAAAAGTCTTCACTGAGGTTTGAGTTGATTATCTCCATTATGTCATCAATATGGCTTATTTTGAGCTTCTCACTCTTGGGAAGATCGGATAACATCTGAATAGCCTGCCTTGCTGAATCCTTAACTTCCTTTTTCCAAGCATTATTGAGGATGCGATAGTATTTATACATCAATTGATCGTAATAGTTCAAAAGGAAAAGCTCCTGACTCTAACTCTGTTTTTGCCTACATCATATTCCGGAAATCTCTCCAGACATCCGGCAAGAGCATCTGGACCATCAACATAACCATCAGGATAAGTAAGGAATTGATTGATCAGAGTCGGAGTATCCTGACCATCTGGAAATTGTACTTTTCCGGTTTCAATTACGGTGTCTGTTCGTTCTATCCTGAGTCCTTTGTTCTTATCGTTATTGATTCTTCTGATGCGGTGAGAGATGGGATTTCGGTTATTCTCCTTACACCAGCGATCAAAGTCTGAAAGTATCCTGTGCTGACCGAAATTGGTTTCCATTGCAGATCGGAAATGTATTCCGTATCGCTTGGAAAGCTCAGTGTAAGCATCATAATAATAGCTGAAGAACTTACTGTTCTCAGTTTGCCTGATCCAGACATGAATGATATAGAAACGATTACCGTCATAACCAACTGAGATTATTGCCTTGTAGCAACCTTTCTCTCCCCAAGCAGGATCAGCATACATCCAGACTTTCTTCATTCGTTTTGGAAGCCTTGAGTATTTGGTAAACCAGTGAAACTTAAACATATTGCCTTCAATCACAGGTTTACCCAAAAACTCTCGCTGGTAACCAGTCAGTCCGAACTTCTGTTTTAACTTTGGTAACTCACTGGTGGGATACTGATCTTCCCAAGCTGATTTGCCGTTCTTCAGTTCAACTGGAAATCTCAGTAATCTTCTACCATCAGTAAATAAATGCTGTATCTTATCAGGATTAAATTTTCGCTTATTGGATTTGATCTCATCGATGATGCCTTGCTGGAATTGGCAGATAGCATAATTAGGATGAACAAGGTTACCCAACCAGACGATCTTGCCATTACCTTTAGGATCTAAAGCACCTCCGATCTCCTGCACGATCTTATCCATCTTCTTTCTACCGATGGATTGGTTACCGATGTTTTCTTCTTTATCGATATCATCACAGATAACCAGTCCCGGTCGAGTAGAAGTTCTGGGATTGATGGACCCTCTGAAAGACTGCTTTATTCCTCTGGCTCTGATTCTGGTTCTATTCTGCAGATAAAAGTCGGATTCATCTTTATCGATAGGAATCAAACCTTCAAAATCAGATTGCAGCCTTTTATTGTTGGTTAGTTCATTGTAGGTAAAGGCTGTCCTTTCCTCTGCCAGATCAGCATCTGCTGCTGCATGAATTACATATCTCTCACCTTTGATGATCTTCCAGATAGGATAGACAACTCCCATGAGTACGGTTTTACCAAGACCTCGATAGCCGGTAATGGAAGTAATGCCATTGTAATTCTCGGTAGTATCAAACATCTCTTTATGATCATCTGAGAATGGAAGTTTGAAGATATGTGGAAAGTAACTTTTGCAGAAATAGGAAAATGCCTGCCAGCTATCTCCGGTAGCCTTTTTGATTCTTCTGCTCTTTTTGGCTGGTGTGTCATTTATAAATGGTTTTACATTTGTTGTTTTGGCAGCGATTAAAGAAAAGTTCTTATAATCTGCCTGAGTAAACTTAACCACTGGTTGCACGCATCCTGAAGTATTCTACAATACCGGAAGCTCCTAAGATTTCCCTTTGGATTGCCATTGCTGTCTGTTCATCATTACGTGCTAAATAGAAATCGATCAGCCAATCCAGGAACTTCTTCATGTACTCAATGAAATCTCTGGTAGGTTCGATATTCTTGGAGTATTGACGCAGTAGTGAAACCAGTGATTGCAATGCTGTATCCTGCGGAGCTCTGGAATATTCTCTCAGAGCCTTGATTAAAGCCTTTTTCACAGCTATCCGAATCTCATCTTCAAGATTTGCTATCTCATCCAGCTCTGCATCCCAGTCGCCTTTCTTCTTCCAATTGCGGATGGTTTTATCGGCAACACCGTATATACGAGCTAAAGCCTTTATATCGGTTTCACCTTTGAGATAGAGCTTCTTAGCGGATTCTCGTTTAATCTTGTATTCTCGGCTGTTCATAGTTTTCCAAAACTTTAATCAAAGCACCTTTTTCCTGTTTGGTTAGATATTTGATACCGGATTTACCAAAATGTTGAGCAATGAAGCCGTACAGCTTCTCTTTACTCCAATCCGACAGTTTATACAAAGCCCAGATCTTTTTGCCCTGAGCATCGAGTATTTCGTAAATATGGGGAGTTTTACCATGCAGTGTAGTATTAAGGTTAATAAGGGAAGACAGGCTGAGTTTTCTTAAGGAGATTCCATATCCAAGATCATGCATTTGATCATGAAGCTGATCAATTGTCATCCGGAGATCATTTTTAGCGAAGATGACAATATTTCTTCTCAGCTTCTTAGCATACTCAGCCTGTCTCTGGGTCATCATTATTCATTAAGAGGATCTACTTTATGATCTTCAAAATATGTATTTAGATCCTTGCCATGCACTCTAAGCTGTCCGTTGTTCTTGAGCCGGAATGCCGGAAGCGGATCATCAATGTCTCTGATCAGTCTGTAGACTGTACTTATATCAACCGAGAGTATTTCAGAAACTCTCTGTGGTGTGTAACATCTTTGTTCATTAAAAACCTGCATCTTTCTTCTTCTCCTGTATTCAGATAAAGCAAATGGGCATCAGCGTCAAACAGTGATGCCCACGTATGCCAGTGATATTCCCTTAGCGCAAAGAGAAACACTCCGGAAATTCGGAGTTCATAATAATCTTCCTCTACCAGCTATATCGCACTGAAATTCAATGAGATCAGCTCAAATGGCTTGTTAGGTGATTTGCGTTTGTAGAAGGCTATATACTGCTTGGTGGAAGTCACCTGAATTGCTTCATCGATAATGTCCATCGCCTGTTTCCAGTTTTTATCTTTGATGTTGTATTTTCTAAGAGCGAGGATTCTGTGTTTGGCGATCTCGCCTTTCTTATCTACTTGGAAGGCTTCATTGATCACAGCCTGCAAGTTTACATTTGAATCCTCTGTCCAGCGTTTGAGACATTCATCAATCTTCTGCTTGGCTACCTGCAGCTTCTCATCAAATTCGATTCTTTCTCGGTTGCGAACTTCAATTTTGAAATTACCATCAAAGGAAACCAGCTCCGCATTGCCTTTCCAGTTCTCACCATACTGCTCTGCTGTTTTCTGCAGATATTTGTCGATATCAGCAGCTAACTTCTGTTTCTCATAGGTTATTTTATCATGCAGACGTTCTGCTCTGCTCATTACTCTGCTAACCAGCGTATCCCGCTTTACAATCTGAGGATCGAGAATCTTTGCAGGATACTCTCGACCTGATGCGTCTTTTAAGACCTTTTCCTTTCTTGCCATGTTCACCTCTTTTTCTGCTCTGTTTTTTTCTCGGAATTTTAATAATATGTCTTTGTCTACCTTGCTGCCGACCAGCAGGTAATCCTTCTCCACTTTGAATTTGTAGAAGTCGTTTTCGATAGTAATCATACCAATAGATGCCATTGCTACCAGATAGCGTGATATCTTCCCTCTCTCTGCATCGATTTTCATTTCCAATTGTCTCTGGCTGTGATAGTTGCCTGTTTTGATAAGACGTGTTAACTCTTTAATAAAATCAATCTCATAACCATAATTGTTCATGGGATTTTTCTCAACATAGTCTTTATTCTTCAGATATATTCTGCGTTTGCCTTCGGTAGCGATAATTTTGACCATACCCAGATGCATCAGCTTGGCTACAACTTTGCGAGCCTGGATATGCGTAAGACCTGTCTCTCCGGTAACATTATCAATGGTGAAGGGTTTGCCGTAGAAATCTATAAAGTTTTTTACTTTTTTGGTTTGGGATAATCTCATCTTAGTTCCTCATTGTCATGTGTTCTGGTGATATGGTGGTAAGGTTTCTCTCTTTAGCTATATCCTCAATGGAGTATAAGGATTTAACCAGCTTCCTGATATTGCCTTTGGTTTTCTTTGATAAATGCTGCACCAGCGGATCGGTAAGTTTAACATCGCAGATCTCATCACAAAGAAGTTTGATATCATCTTTAGTCATGGGTTTGAATTCGCAGAAGAAATTGCAGCGATCAAAATAGTGGCTGTCCAGAGCTAAGAGTTTGCTTTTAGCATCGGTCATGCCCACCAGAACTACTGTGGTGAGTGTTTCATCTACTATATCTCGGATGCTTCCCAAGATCTTCTGAGATCTGAAAGCATAATCAATCTCATCGATTACAATTACGATATCATTGTAATTCTCTAAAATGTCGGTTACTCTGGAAAAAATCTCGCTGCCGGTTCCTCTAACCTTTAAGGACTGCATACCAAAATGCTGATGAATCCTCTCCAGTAGTTTAATAGCAAAGGCTTTAGCTGTCATAGTAGCTTCCAGCCGGAAGTAGATGTAATCGTTTTGAATGGCTGTCTGTCTGGCAAATCTGCTTTTACCAAGACCGGGAGGTCCGTAGATCAGACCCAGACCAACCATTTCTGTTTTGGGTCGTTTCTGCAGATAGGTAAATAACTCTTCTGCTTTTCTAACATTACTGGTACGGGCAAGTGAATATTCTCGCATAATGATCTCCTATTCTATTCCTATTTTCTTTAACATTTTATCTAAGTTCTCCAATCCCTCTTCTTCAGAGGTTTTGGTGATTGGTTTTGCGTTCATCAGATTGCTGGCTGTCCTCTCTGCCATTTGATCCAGCTCCGAGTTGGGATTGGTGGTTGGTTTATGAATCAGCAGTCCGGAATCATTAAAAATCGATTTGGTCATTTCAATATGAGGCAGCATGAATTCGGAAGTAGCATCTTCCACCTGCTTGCGTATCTCAGCAGAGCTTTCTTGCAGTGTTTTTTCCAGTTTACGTTGGTGTTGCAGTTGTTTTTTCCAAGTCTTGCGAGCCATCGGTTTATCCTTTGCCAGTTTAACAAAGGGATGAGTGGATTTACGAGCCATTGCCTGACAGATCAGTTTTTCATCCTCATCATATACCAGAATGGATCTCATATCCATCAGATCGTAACGTAGGTAGACCTTCTTACCGACATAGCTCATCAGGTAATCATGATAGAAGAGGATATTGGCAAGCTGGACTCCGTTTGCCTTTACTGTTCGCTGCTCTACCTTAAGCATCATGAAGTTAAGTTCAGATAATTCAATCCTGCGATCTTCCGGAGCTGGATTTTTCTGAAATACATCCAGTGGCGCAACACCAGCCAGACCGCCATGTGGTGTTCTGCCATAGAATTCTTGAAAGTAAACTGCCATGAGCTGCTTTGCCTGATCCAGTGTAAGTGGTTCCCGCTTCCTCAGTGATCGTATCCAATCCTCGTTACGCATATGAAAAGCTGGTTTATCATCAATGTTTGCACCTCGGAAGGTTGCCATGTATCTCTCAAAATCTTCCTGGAAGGTTCGAAAAAATCTCTCTACTACTTTAGCTCTGGCATTATAAGCTTTAGCAAATTCAACTTCGATGTCCAATCTTGGGAAGATGCCGCATAGTTCTTTCTCCAGATCATGGTTTTCCCATTTCTCATGAAACAGGTTAGCTCGGAAAGCTTTCCCATTATCCAGATAAACAAACTTAGGTCTGCCACCCCAGTGAATGATGCCGTTCCTAAGTGCCAACAATATATGTTCTGAATCTTCAGTGTTGGCAATCGATGCTCCCACAGGATATCGTGATGCCCAATCAAAGAATAGAATCAGCATCATGCGTTTTGGTTTTCCGGAGACTGGATCAATAATATCAAATGCCAGTTTATGACCATCAGCTACCCAGACATCACCAACCTCTAAGCATTCTTCTCGCAGAAGACTCATTACATAGTGGTCTTTGGAATATTTCTTACCTCTACGCAAAAGATTCCACTGCTGGAGATGAGCATCTCGCCAAGTTTCTACCCATCTGCGTAATGCTCTTGAGCTGGTTGGTGAATCTATTACCTTCAATCTATGTAACTGCTTTAGCTTTCTGATAGCAGAACCGATTTTAATTTTATTGGCATCAAGAAGAAGACCCAACAGGAAGTTTTGCTCCTGATCGGTAGCCTTCATACCATTGGATGCTCTGGATAATCTGGTTAATGCTTTAAAATTTCTCTCACTCTCTTCATATGTGTTAAGCCACATTCTAAAGGTGCGAGTTGTGCGTTTGCCTTCCAAAGCTAATAGCTCAGGTAACAGGTAACCTGAATTATAAGCTTCGGCAATATCATCAATGGCTTTACTTTTACTTACTGTACTTTCGATAGCTTCTAATAATTTATCGCATAGAGCACCTTTTAACTGAGCTCGATACAATTCATGCTCCGGTATTTTAATAGCAGGAATCAAATCAGGTATAGTCGGGTCATATTTCACTACTTCTGCTTTAACAACTTCAGGAAGTGATTTTTTCTTAGGTTTAGTTTTCTTTTCCGGTATCAGCTTCTCCGGTACGAGGTAATACTTTTTGCGACCACCTCTGGGAAGCGGCTTTGCTATAAAATCCCATCCTTCACTCTTAGTCATTCTATAAGCAGAGGATTGGCTGACCGAAAAGCTCGATTGTATCCCTTCGATAGTTAGTTCTCTGCACTCCATAATCATCTCTCTTCGCAATGTTGAAGCTTGCGTCTCTTGATTTTCTTAGTTAATTTGCCTATTTCAGCTAATTCAGGCTGCAATTTTTGTAATAATTCTTCTCCTCGACTCATTCCCATTTCACCATTTAGAAAATAATCGAGAGTCCTTCGGGAAATACTCATTTCTTTTGCTAACGCTATTATAGTAAAGCGTTTAAGCGCCATTGCCGCTTTCATTTCTTCTGGTGTGTAAGGTGATCTCACCGGAACCTCCTGTTTTTTTTATTGACATACTTCGCAATGTTGCAACTTATGTCTTATGCGAAGCTATGAAATTATAGCTATGCGATGTAGTCAAGGAAAAACTGCCAACACTCGCAGTTCCTTGCAATAGCGAAATTTAGCTCCACAGGGAGTTAAAAAGGAGATCAAATGGATATGAAAGACAGGCTCGTAGCCTTCATAAATGTGCTTGGAATAAAGAAATCCGAGTTTGCGAGGGCGATTGAAGTAACACAGAGCAATGTTTCCGATTGGGTAAATCGAACCAAGCCAAGTAAACCGTCATCACCTGCTATGGCTCGCATTAATGAAATGTATGGCTTGAATCTTAACTGGTTGATCACTGGAAAAGGTGAAATGTTCATTCCGGGTGCAGATGGGAAATTGAATCAGGATGGTAAAAAGAAGAATCTGGAAGAGTTATCAGGAAACGGATCTGTATTCAAATACAGACTCAATCCTTTTGAAAACAGAATCGTCACCTTCCCTATCTATGGAGAGATTGCTGCCGGAGAACCTGTTAAGAATCACGATGCTGATCCTATGAAGTATATTGAGATACCCAGAGCATATTTAACTGATCAGGAAAAAACTTATTGCGCACTTAGGGTATTGGGAAATAGTATGTCTCCCAGAATTTCCGATGGTGATATTGTGGTTATTCATGAATCAGCGGATATTCATAACTTAAATGGTAAAATATGTGCCTGTCAGACACCGGATGGTATTACACTCAAGAAACTACAGCTTGATGAAGAGAAAAAGCGAGTTCTTCTAAGACCGTTGAACCAGGAATATGATGTTATCGTCTTAGAAGAATACGAACTGGAGACCTTCAGGATACTCGGTGAGATGGCTTTGTTGTTTAGGGTGGTGTAAGAACTGTTTACAATATAGCTATTAAGAAGAGAATAGTCACAAGTAAATAAAATAAAGGAGAATTACATGAAAAAAACTAAAGGATTCTGTTTTCGTTATGCATTGATTCTTGGGTTATTTATCAGTATCTTACTATTAAATGGGTGTTATACTATTGGGTCAGGACCTATGATACCACCAGTAAAACATCATTATGAATTAAAAATTCTCAACATGGATAATGAACCTATTGAAGGAGCAACAGTTACATATACAATAATGGAAGAAGGTTATAGCTTTTATGAAGAAAGAGAACCGAATATTATAAGCAATTCTCTTGTTACAGATTCAGATGGTATTATAAGAGATAGCATTTGGGTAATTGGCTGGCGTTGGAATAACCAATTCAAGGAATCTAATTTTAGTTGTACTGTTTCAAAAACAGGCTATTATAATAGGGGTACATGGATGGATTCCGATTATGGATCTAGGTGGGATAGTTTAGCTGTTGTAAAAGAAACGGTTGTGTTGATTAGACCTATTGACTATCTTGAAAGAGATTTTGCTTTAGAACTTTCGGAAAATTCTTTACAAAGTGAAATCTTGAGTTTAATAGATTTAATTAAATTGGAAGGACTAATCGCTAATACATCATTAAGTTTGAATTCTATTAAACTGAATCCTTTTAAGGAAAATGTTTATTTGCAGATTAAATTTTCAAACAATGATAGGTATAATTCGATTCAACTCAACAAGTATGAGATTGGCAAAATTATGTTTGATGAAGTAGTTAGAAAAATCCTTAATCCGCTCAATGATTATATCTCTGAATCTGAATCTTTTTTTGGTTACGATTTAACAGTCATCGGACATACAAAGAATTTCTTGCAAACTCTTGAACCAAGTCAACCTATCGAATATCGTTTTTTAATTCCAAAGACAGTTGTAAAAGATTATAAAAATCAAGATTTAACTGGTCAGCAATTGTTAGACAATTCAATTATTCTAATGGACAATGAAAGGATTGATCTTAAATTGCAATGATAAAAAAAGGCTTGCACGTAAGGATTGGGAGATAGTTTTACTGTTTTTCAGTCCTTTTTTTACAACTGATAAAGAGGTTAAAATGCCAATTAGAGAATCAAAATCATTCCAGAAATTCAGAAGCAGGGTTGATTATATAAATCAGCATTTGCAGATTATTGATGTATCATTGAGAAAAACTTCTCAACTTTTAAATAAGTCCAAAATGAAATCAGAAACCATAGTTGAATTTTTGAACTTAGATAAGAATCTTTATAATATGCTCAACCATCCAATTTCAAACAAAGCAAATTTATTTCGGTATTCAAGATCAAGAAATAATCAATACGCAATGATTGAGCTCTATAAAGCCTTCACATGCTATCTAAAAGATTTATTAGCAGAGTTCTTTGAAAATGATCCAATTAAAATAGCCGGAAAAGCACAAAACAGTCACCTTTCCTTTTTTCAAATAGTCGAACTCGGATCATATGAAAAGATTTCTGATCAAATAATATCTTCTGTTTTCAGAAAACTTGAAAATGAACGAAGTACGTCTAAGTTATTAGAAAAAATACTGAATCATACGAAAATTAGTATTGATGATCAGAAGAAATTTGATGGTCTTATGTACTTAGAAATTAGACATCTGATTATTCATAATAATTGTAAAGCTGATGATAACTTCAAAAATAAGTATCGAAATCACGTTGCTATAGATTCAAAAGGAAAAATCTCTATGACCTTTGATCTCGTTTACAAAGCTATCATATCAATTACTGATCTGGCAAAAGATATTGATGAAAAACTTCTTTCAGATAATATTATAAAAATTCGATAATTATGTTTTCTCACAAATTTCTCAATGTTCCGATTTACTCGTATAAGTATCTATAAGAAATATAAATCATTGTATCTCTATATATTGTATAAAGATTTGAGCTAATGTTACCCAATATATTCTCATAATTCACTCATATATATAGGAGGAACTATGAGAATAATTACAATTAAGGTTTCAGCGGTCAAAAACGGAGAAGAAGCTAACATCGCTGTTAGTCATTCGTCAGATGGTAAGCGATCAAAGCTCGAACTCGAAAATGTTATGATGTTAAATGAATTTCTGTATATGAAAGTTGATGAATTATCATGTCCCCAAGATCAAAAATTGCTTTCGGAGTATCAGTTTCAACAAAATGAATTAGCGAATTAGAGAAGCGATTTTTCGATCGTTTTTTCACCGTTTTTTCATTTTACCCTGAAAAACCGTTTTTTCAGAAAGTGAAAAATCGAAAAAGCGTAAAAACGGATGGTTGTGCAGCGTTTTGCTCATCCCTAAACGAGCAAGCATTTGATAAACCTAATAGATAAAGGTATTTAGGAGGCACAGGACTTCCCTAAAAAGACCGCAAAGATGGATTCGTTCTGATAAGGAACTACCCTAAAAACCTGCAAATTGAAGTTTTGAAAAAACGACTGAAAAAGCGAGTTATCAATTAGTAAACTAAAGAGTTGCGCTATCGGGTAATCGTTTTTTCACGTTGAAGTCTTGGGTGTCTCTTTTTAGGAAGTCCCGTCACTCCCGCCATTTTTTTTGCCTATAGCGTGGGTTAAGGTCGTCCCGATGAATATCGGGAAGTCCCGTCACTCCCGCCATTTTTTTGCCTAAAAATAAAGTGGTCTTGCAGAAGGTCGTCCCGATGAATATCGGGAAGTCCCGTCGCTCCCGCCATTTTTTTTGCCCAAAATTAAGACAAAGAAGTATTTTAACATGAGAAACTAAAATGAGCTATTACACTTATATCCTATATTCGAAAACCAAGAATCGATACTATATCGGTAGTTGCTCTGATCTCAGCCTTAGACTGCAAAGGCATAATGAAGGTTGGACACGCTCTACTAAAGCAGGAATACCATGGAAAATCGTTCATTTTGAACCTTATAATACTAAATCTGAAGCCCTCAAACGTGAATACTATATTAAAAGAATGAAATCCAGAAAGTTCATTGAAGATTTGATCAGCCAAAGCCATATTTAGCAGAAGGTCGTCCCGACGCGTCGGGAAGTCCCGTCACTCCCGCCATTTTTTTGCCTAAAAATAAGGTGGTCTTGCAGAAGGTCGTCCCGATGAATATCGGGAAGTCCCGTCACTCCCACCATTTTTTTGCCTATAATTCCAGACCCGCTTCTCCTATAAATATTGTCCATTATGTCCATTTTGTCTATACTGTCCATAAAAAAGCTCTATAACTATCAGTCTAAACCGCTCAAAACCACATAAAAATGTGTACCCCTTCAAAATGCCATTGATAAGCTCACCTCCTGCCTGTCCGCTGGCGTACAGGTATTGTTCATCTGCGAACATGGTGACTTGCTTAATAATTAGTTATTTACCTATAAAATAGTTACTTATCAATTGGCACAGTAATTGCTTCAAAATACAACAAATATTTTGCTGGGAGAGATTTATGTTCAAAAATTATCTTAAAATCGCTTACAGGAACATCATGAAGCAAAAGGCATATTCAGTTATTAATATTCTTGGTT
This sequence comes from Candidatus Woesearchaeota archaeon, assembly GCA_021734865.1. Taxonomy (GTDB): domain Archaea; phylum Nanobdellota; class Nanobdellia; order Woesearchaeales; family JAIPIC01; genus JAIPIC01. The sequence goes on from JAIPIC010000031.1 coordinate 21,198, forward strand.
TAGCTCTTGGTTTGGCTGCCTGCATACTGGTTGGTTTATACATCTGGCAGGAAATGCATTACGATGATTATTATGACAATGGCGATCAAATATATAGAATTTCTGATTCGACAAAAACACCCCAGGGAACCTTTACTACTGCCGAAACACCGGCTTTAATTGCTCCTACTTTAAATCGTAGATATCCTGAGATCCGATCTATATCCCGCGTCTATTTTCCCGATAAAGATCTTATCATTTTTGAAGACAAGAAATTTTATGAGGAAGATCTGATTTTTGCTGATGCTGCCTTTTTTAATATATTTTCTTATTCTTTCAATCAGGGTAGTGCCGAAACTGCTCTTCTTGAGAAGAACTCGATAGTCATCACGAATTCTATAGCAAAAAAATATTTTGGTACCAGTAATCCGGTCGGTAAAAGTTTGAGTTTTAATAACAGCCTTGAGTTGAAAGTTACTGGTGTTATCGAAGAAATTCCGAGAAATTCTCATTTCACTTTTAATATGGTGGCTACCTATAGTTCTTTAGTCGATCTGCCTGTAGGTAATTATCTGGATCAATGGGGAGCAACGTTTGGTTCCTACACCTACGTTATGATAAATCCAGAGACCGATCCTGTTGAATTCAGCGAAAAAATCTCACCATTCTTGAATTCTGAGATGCAAGTATTTGAGGGAGTTTATAAAAGTTTTATTCTCCAACCCATTAACTCCATTCATCTTTATTCCGATCTGGAAGGAGAGATCAAGCCAAACAGCTCTATCTCATATCTTGCCATCTTAGGTTCCATTGCTCTTTTCATATTGATCTTAGCCTGCATAAATTTTGTCAATCTAACCACAGCAAGGGCTGTGAAACGTGCCAGGGAAATTGGGGTTCGCAAAGTTTTTGGCGCTGAAAAACATCAGCTTATCAAACAATTCATCGGCGAATCGATTATGATAACGCTGATCTCACTTGCCTGCGCACTGGTGATAGTGGAACTATTTGTTCCTTTCTTTAACAGCCTTATCGGAACGGAGCTGACTTACTTCTTCTTCAGTAATATCAGAATTCTTACAATTATCATCCTGGCTACAGTTATAATCGGCATTTTGTCAGGATTATACCCGGCTTTTGTGCTGACACATTTCCAGCCTGCGCGTGTGTTGAAAGGAACAATGCACGATGGTAAAAGCGGCTCATCTTTCCTGCGGAAATTTCTTGTGTTGCTGCAATATTCCATTTCCCTGATCTTGATCATTTTTACGATCTTCATAAATCAGCAGATTAGATTTATGCGGAATTTTGATATGGGCTTCGATAAAGATGCTGTGATCGTGTTGAATACTCCTGAAAGAATGTCTTACAATTCAGAAACCATCAAAGCAGAACTTAATCTCATACCAGGTGTTATCAAAACGTCTACAAGCCTGGGGGTGCCGGTTATGGGTAGCGGTTTTGGAACCAACCTCACACCTGATCTGGCACATGAAGATGAAAAATTCAGGGTCTCTGTGCGTATGATAGACCACGAATATCTCGATTTCTATGGAATTACATTATTGGCTGGAAAAACATTATCGGAACTTGGTGAAGCCGATTTTACTACAAAAACAATGGTTAATGAGACTACTGTAAGAAAACTGGGATTTGCATCACCGGAGGAAGCTCTGGGAAATAATTATACTATTGGATTGAGTGATGGGGTAAAAAGATTTGCTCCGGAGATAGTAGGTGTTGTTCAGGACTTTCATTTCAACTCACTGCACGAAGAGGTCTCCCCGCTTCTTTTCATGTATTGGCCCTATCTATTTAAGGAAATATCCATTAAGATCAGTAGTAAAAATGTTCCTGCCACGATTAATGAGATCAAGGCGGTCTGGGAAAAATTCTACCCGGTTTATCCTTTTGATTTTGCCTTCCTGGATGATAAGATAGACGCCATGTACAAAGCCGAAGAAAGATCCTATAAAGTAATTTCTACTTTCTCCGTTCTGGCTATATTTATCGCCTGTTTAGGACTGTTAGGATTGACTTTTTACGCTACAGAACAGCGTCGAAAAGAAATTGGCATTCGTAAGGTTCTGGGGGCTTCAATTGCCAATATTAGCAATATGATTTCAATTGAATTTCTCAAAATCGTTATCATTGCAAACTTAATAGCCTGGCCCGTTAGTTATTTTATTGTTGGTAAATGGCTTGCAACTTTCTCCTATAAAATCCAGATTAATCTCACAGTCTTTTTCGCAGCTGGATTGCTCACTCTACTTATCTCCTTTCTCACTATCAGTTATACAGTTATCAAAAGTGCCACGGCAAATCCCATTGAAAGTTTATCCTATGAATAGCAAATCGGTTTTTCTTCTGAAAAAGACTCAGCAAGCTGCTGTCCTCTTTCGTAGCTTAATCGTCCCCGATTAAGTATCTTTAAACCCATTTTATGCAGTAGGCTTTTGCATAGAGTGCTAATCCCGATCTATCGGGATGAGTGCAGATAAGTTAGAAAATGATCAGTGAATATTTTTTATATTTATTATCATTTTCTATCTTATTCTGTGCCAGAAACTTGGTGCTATTTGTGAAATCCTACTGCATAAT
>JAIPIC010000032.1 GCA_021734865.1 Candidatus Woesearchaeota archaeon
AACAGCATGATCAAAAGAGGAATGGGTGAAACATTAAGGGGTTGTACCGTCTGGCAACAAGCCAGACATTTCTACGCAAAATGTTTTACACATAATATGCTAATGAGGTGTTCAAAGTGAAACTTGCAAACGAGCCCATATACCCATTCATTTCAGCATAAAATATATATACCGTTGAGACAAAAGCAAATAGATGGTTTCTTTCGCAAGATACGTCCGGATGTATGTTTCAACAAAGAAATACTTTGATTCTGTTGATTCTGAAGACCTCTCAAAGACACTGAAATATGTATTAACACTTTCAATAATCATGGCACTTTCTTTTATTTTCTGGATTCTCAGAATTGCTAAGGTGAATCATTTTGAGGGTTTATTCATGATAATATGGGTTATTCTATCACTTGTACTATTGACTGGGCTAGGAATAGTGATGATTTCTGCTATATCTTGCTTCTTCCATATTTTTATATGGCTTTATTTTGGCCGCAAAGGCTTCTCAAAGACTTTCAAAGGAGTCGCACACTCAGTCACACCGGTGATAATTACAGTATTTATTACAAATATTCTGCTTTCAATATCAGAACACATATTGATAAAGATGATTGCGACCATCCTTATATTTGCAGCTGTTGCATACTTTATCTATCTGTTTCGAATAGCTATTATGGTAATGCAGGCCTTCTTTGCATCAAAAGCATCGAAAGCAGTCGTCATCGCACCGCTTATCACCATAGTAATAACAATCGTTGCTTACTTAATCTTCTTGTATATCTTCTTAAAATAGCCGATCAAAGCAAATGCCTCGCGTTTTGTCAGAAAAGATTTTCCAATAATCCGTTTCCATACTGTCTTTTGTGTCTCATGCTTGTCATCTGTCTTAAAGTCAATGCAGTCTAATGTCCTGCAGATATTATCGTAAAGAACATCTTTGTACTTCCTCGATGAGAGCTCAATATTTTCATGTATCTGGTCTCCGGAAATACTCCCACCATCACGCAGCTCCCTGCTTTTAGAAAGCTCATACAATATAATTGACACTGCATGGCTCAGATTAAGTGCAGGGTAATCCTTGCTTGTAGCTATCGACAAAACAAAATCGCATAATGATATCTCTTCATTTGTTAACCCAATTCCTTCCCTTCCAAAAAGGAGCCCAATATTCCCTTCTGACACTACAATTTTTTTAGAAATATGTTCGGGCAGAAGAGGAGATCTCGGGATATTATAATCTGTGCCAAGTTTTGACGTCGTACCGATTAGCAGGTCCAGTTTGGTCAAAAAAGACCTATCACGCACCTTAATGCGACTAATAACTTTCTTAGCATGTTTGGCTCGACATATTAATTCCTCTGAATTCATATCACATAAAGGATTAATGACAACAAGATCCCTAAACCCAAAATTAGCCATAGCTCGGCATACAGCACCAACATTGCCTGGATGTTCAGGCTCAAGAAGAATCGTGTATATCAATGTCCATCCCTTGAAAGAGATTCAGAAATTGCTCCACGAATTATAGGTTCTTCAGCAGAACTTGCCCATTCCCCATCAAATTTGGACATCCTCCCAATATCACAAGGCAACGAAAATCTTGCCAAACCATTCTTTGATTTCTTATCAAGTTTAATAATTTCCAGAATATCATCTATATTAAACTCGTCTGGTATTACTATTGGTAGACCATAATCAGATAGCAGCTTATTCTGCCTCTGAAGACTTTTGATTTCAAGATTACCCAACATACAAGCAATCTTTCCTTCAACTGCCATTCCGATAGACACAGCCTGCCCATGCGAAAGCTTAAATTTGCTAATATGTTCAATTGCGTGACCTATCGTGTGCCCGTAATTCAATATTCGTCTTAGGCCCTTCTCATGAGGATCCTTCTCGACCACACCTGCCTTGATCTTACAGTTAGACAAAGCAACCTTGCCAAGCACATCAACATCACGCTTAAGAATCATCTCTCTATTTACCTCAAGATAATCACAGAAACTTGCGTCAGCAATCATACCATGCTTTATGGTTTCAGCCATTCCATTAAGATACTCTGTTTCAGGTAGAGTTTTACAGAATTCAGGATAAACATAAACAGCTATAGGCTGCTTGAATGCACCCAACAGATTCTTACCATATTTTGTATCCACACCAGTCTTTCCGCCAACAGAAGAATCTGCAATAGCAAGAGTTGTAGTTGGAATCTGTATATAATCAATACCCCTCATGTATATGCTTGCCGCAAACCCAGCCATGTCTCCGACAACACCACCGCCCAAGGCAATAATCAGGGAATCTCTTCCAAAACCCTCTCCCTGCATTTTCTCACAAATTGACAGAACTGTCTCAATCTTTTTATTCTGCTCACCAGCCTCAAAAGAAAAAACACTACCCATAGAAAATAATGTGGTCCTTCCATAAAGTTTCTGAACATTTGAGTCAGTAATTAAAGCATATTTATTGTAAGATAGCTGACTGATCTCATCAATTATTTCTTGTTGTGATTTCACAACTAGAATTGGGTAAGATTCATCCACGTTTCGCTTGAGATTTACGTCATAGTGCATGCATAAAAAGATAACAATAGAATTATATAAAGTTTTACTCAAAAATTAACAGCATAAATAATCTGCCATTATTTTATCAACGGATCCAGCTTGCTTCGTTTTTCCATCTCAATTTCATCTTCGATAGGAGCATAAGTCGTAGAAATAACACTAGAAATGAACATGATAACAAGCACAAGATCAGATGCGATAGTGATATCTCTCCTGAATTCCTGCGTTTTTACATGTGCATCAATCTCCTGAGTCGTCATTCCGCTGAGATCAGTATCATCTGGCCAGAAACCATAAATACTCACAATAATGAAACCAACCATGGAGAAAAACATTAATGAAGCCGGAAGTGGAGACACCCTAAGCATATAATCACCTCAATTTTTATGTCAATAATATTAATTATAATCTAGTTAGTAAAATATCTCACGACCTATATAAAACTTTGTGTAAACTGAACCTCAAAGGTGACTTTATGATAAATAATCAACTGTTAATCTTTCAGAAGAAACTCATCCAGTCTTCCGCGCATTTCTTCCTTTTTCTTTTGATGTATCTTAAGGAATCCATTAATCTTGTCAACAAGAATCTGCTTAAGCTCACCGCTCAGCAACTTTCCTGATTTGTAATCCAGATAAACCTGCTTGAGTTTTTCATCATCTTCTTCAAAAAACCTCAACCATTGATAACTGGAGTCTATGTCAGGATTTCCGCCAAGCTTCCTGTGTTCTTCTACAGTATCCCTTCCACCTGAAAAAGCATATTTCATTATTTTTTTTCTTACTGTCTTCTCATCATCTGTTGTAAAGACAGTCGCATGCTGACCCGAGGAAGTCGACATTTTTCCTGTTGGTCCAGTTAAGGCTGGCAGGAAAACATTATGTATTGCTGCAGTTTTCAGATATCCAAGCTTTGGAGCAACATCCCTGACAATTCGCCAGTAGGGATCCTGATCTATCGCAGCAGGAATCAGAGTTCTAACATTCTTACCTTCGCGTATCGACGGAACAAAGCACGGAGCAGCCTGAAGCGCAGGCCAGAAATACATACCAATATTTGTCTCATTAGTGAACCCAAATACAGACTTTGCAGTTGAAGCAGTAACTTTCTTTGCAACTTGTATAGCAATCTTGTATAAACTCTTAGCATAGTCAGTATCCACAATAATAAAGGTTTTTTTAGGATCAAATCCAAGCGCTATAAGATCCAATGCATTTTCATAGGCAAGTTTGTTTGTCTCCTCGAGAGAGAGATCCGGCTTGCACAAAAACTTCTCATCATCTGTTATCTGAAAATATAATGGCGCATCAAATGCATCCTGAAGATACTTCGTAAAGATCCATGGTATGATATGTCCCATGTGTGTGTTACCTGAAGGCCCTCTTCCAGTATACAACGCAAACTTCTGTCCTGACTCGTATTCCTTCAATAGAATATCAAGCTCACGATGACTGAAGAATATTCTCCTTCTCAGCATATGGTGGGACTTCCCAGCAATTTGTTCAATCTTTTTGATCTGAGCGTCAGTTAGTGGTTTTGTACCAAACTCTTCAATCAGCCTGTTATAATCCACTTCACCGGAAACCTCCCACGGAGTTACACGAAATTTATCAACAACCATTTTTTACCTCATAAGATTTTGATGCATGATCCAATATCATTATCTCGATCGTTTGACCATATAATATTCAATACTTTCTAGGATAACTCCCAAGTATTTTAACTTTTACCATTTTCTCAAGCTGATTGACTGCTGATATCACAGCTTGATCCTTAATATGCCCCCAGAAATCAATATGGAATATATAATGCCCCAATTCCTCCTTCGAAGGCCTGGATTCAATTTTTGTCAGATTGATATTTGCTTCCGCAAATATTCTGAGTATATTAAACAACAGACCTGGCTGATCAATTGTAGGTATAGCAATTATTGAAGTCCTGTCTTTTCCGGTCGGGTCAGTATGTCCTTCTTTAGATAGCACAAAAAATCTTGTGACATTGTTTTCTTGATCTTCAATATTTTTCTTAAGTATATCAAGTGAATATATTTCAGAAGAATACTGCGGAATGATCGCAGCGAATGAAGAGTCTCCGTCTGCAAGTTTTGCCTTGAGCATCGAAGCACTCTCACTGTTTGACATCGTGGGCATAATAACCGGTTCGTTCAGATTTTTCTCAATGAAATTTTCGCATTGCAATAAAGTTTGATTATGGACAAATATCTTCTTAATATCTTTCAAGTCTGCACTTCCTGCAAGATTATGGTGTATCGCCATGAGGACTTCATCTTTTATGTAGATCTTAAAATCAAGCAAATAATTCATTACTTCACCTACTGGCCCCCCTATTGAGTTCTCAACAGGTACAATCCCAAGGCTAGCTCTTCCCTCAGCCACATCCTTAAATACACTCCTCATGGATATATTCAGCAAGACATCCTTTGAAGCATAATCAACTTTGGAATGTCCTGCATTCGAAAACCCGGTTACTGGATTCCCTGATAAGTATTCCAGTGCAGCATAATGGCTGAATGTTCCTTCTGGACCAAGACTTGATATTTTTTTCATATTACATACCTATATAATAGCTCAAAAATAGCTCACGAGAGTGACTCATGTGCTTTTCTAAGCTTCTTTCGTATTGGAAGTTCATATGGGCATTTGCTTTCGCATAATCCACACTCAACGCATAAATTAGCCTTTCGATGTATTGCATGCTTATACCTTTTTTTTGCCCAGTCGACCAGCCCATATCTTTCATTGTATGCATCAAGACAAAGAATAGACGATATATCGATTCCCTTCGGGCAAGGCATACAGTATTGACATTGTCTGCAGAACTCCTTGCCGATAGAATCCCTTTCTTTTTCAAGCAACACCACATCTGATTCTGGGAAATGCCCAATGCTTCCTTCCACAGATACATTTTGTCTAACCTGTTCGATAGAGTCCATGCCTGGAATGACAACCGAGACAGGATATGAAAGAATGAATCTCAGTGCACTCTCGATATTTTTCAATGCTCCCCCAGCTAGTGGTTTCATTATAATTGTACCCACCTTCAACTCTTGCGCAGAATTCAATAATTTTAGGAAAGTCTTGTATTCAATAAAATTAAACGGAAACTGTACAGTATCAAACTCTCCTGATTTGACAGCTACCTCTAGAATCTTTGGCTTGTGACCTGTTATCCCAATATGACGGATAAGCCCGTGCTTTCGAGCTATTTTTAGATAACCAATTGCTCCGTCCTCAGAGAAAATAGTCTCAAGCTGCTCCTTGCTGCCAACAGCATGGATTTGGTAAAGGTCTATGTAATCAGTCCCAAGCATATTGAGGCTCTTCTCTAGCTCGATCTTCATATCATTACCAGTAATAACCTTAGCTTTTGAGGCAATGTATACTTTATCTCGGTCGATCTTATTTCTAGATAAACCTCTCCCAATCTTCTCCTCACTGTCAGTATAAACACGGGCAGTGTCAAAGAAGTTGATTCCTGAATCAACACATTCCTTTATGATCCTGCCTGCCTGTTCTTCAGATATCCTCTGTATAGGGATGCCACCAAATCCGATTTCAGATACTCCAATTCCAGTCTTTCCAAGAATACGCATTTTCATTTAGATCCCTCAAGCAAATTCGTCTGATTTGCTAATCATGTCAATGATCTTATCACTTTCTTCCTGTGCATGCTTGGGATAATCACCAAGACCAGACGCAGCCTCTTTGAAGAAATCAATAAATCCCTGCCTATCATTGTCCTCAATAATGCCAGCCAGCTTATCGACAGATTTCTTGTATTCCCTTATAATTTCTTTAATTTTTGGATTCCTTAGTTCAATATCTGCATATAGCTCTGGATCCTGAAACAATATCCGGCCAAGAGTTCCCATTCTCAGTCGGTATATCGGACTTGATAGTTTCATAGAGTCTTCTATGTCAATATTCAGATTGGATAGGGCATTACATAGCGAAATTGAACTGAAGTGTGTCAGCCCTTGCACAACAGACATAAAATAATCATGCTCATCAGGTGTCACGACTTTGACCAGTGCTCCCTCTGATTCAACCATATCCCTTATAATTGGCATCCATTTTTCTCCTCTACCTGGGCAAAGTACCATAACCTGCTTTCTAAAATTGCTGACCGTAGGTCCAAAGACAGGATGGGCTCCAATCACTTCGCACTGAGACGATTCCAACATAACATTGACTTCATTACTCTTGAGACTCGTTAAGTCCATGAGTAAAGATTCTTTCCTTACATGAGGAGCGACTTCTCTAATTACATCCATCGTAACATCCATCGGTACGGAAATTACAATTATATCGCAAATATTTGCCAACTCTACATTTGAATGAATAAATCTGACCGTGTGGTCCTTAAATTTGTCTTGTTCAGAGGATTTATCTGAAATAATAACTTCATGGCCCTGCCTCTCAAAGAATTTTCTGAAGCATTGTCCCATCTTACCTGCACCACCGACGATACCCACAGTAAATTTATCTTCTGTCACATTACATCTTTGTCCTTGGGATTATCAATATCGGCAGAATTCACTTGTTCTTTGACATCATCTGATTCCTGACTATCGTCTTTTTGAGAATCATCTCTTCCCTCAAGAGATTCATCAACTGACTTCTCAACTGTCCTATCTATTTTCTCATCTGTCGGTTCGTCATTCTGTATTTTATCTTCAGATCCTATTGATTCAGAAATATCAGAATTGGTTTTTGTTTCTTGAATGTGTATATTTTCTCCAGAGTCTCCATTTCTCTGAATCTTTTTGGACTCATTGATTAAACTGATGAACAATTTTTCGACGAATTCACCATCCAGACCGTAATCACGAGCCAACTCTCGTTTCCTGAGAAGCAATTCTTTCTCTCTTCTTAGATCATCAATACTTAGATTATACTTTTTCTTATATTCACCCATGAGTCTAGCAAGACTATATCTCCTCCCCAAAAGAGTCAGGATTTCATTATCCACCCTGTCAATCCCATAACGGATATCCTCTTTGCTCAGTCTTTTTTCAGAAAGTTCATCCTGTTTAAGGATCGCATCTACAATAACAATAGCCGCCATGCTTTCTGCAACAGGAACTATTCTTGGGCATATACAAGGGTCATGTCTACCCTCAATCTTAATCTCACGCTCTTTTCCATGCTTATCAATGGTCTTTTGCGTCCTGCTTATTGAGGGAGTCGGTTTAACAGCAATCTTGATAACAATATCCTGACCTGTAGAAATCCCGCCAAGAATTCCTCCTGAATTATTGGACATGAATCCATCCACGCCAATCTGATCATTATTCTCAGATCCCTTCATGCCTGCAACTCTGAAACCAGCACCGACCTCGACACCTTTCACTGAACCAATAGAAAACATAGCTTTTCCAATATTTGCGTCGATCTTATCAAAAACCGGATCACCTAATCCTTTAGGAACACCACTTATCACAATACACACTACACCGCCTACGGAATCACCATCATGCTTGGCAGCTACGATCTGTTTGATCATATCATTAGCTTTTTTCTTGTCAGGACACCTGACAGGATTATTTTCTCTCTCTTCAAAATTGATCTTATCAACAGGCATATCACCAATGTCAACACTTCCAATGGATCTTACAAAACCACGAACCTTGATACCCTTCTGCTTTAATATTATCTTAGCAATCCCGCCGCCAATAACACGTGCAACAGTCTCTCTGCCTGATGATCTCCCTCCACCACGATGATCCCTTATACCATATTTATAATAATAACTGAAATCAGCATGGCCGGGCCTAAAAACATCCTTAAGTTCCTCATATTTTGAACTGTCAGCATCCTTGTTCCAGACAATAATACATATCGGCATTCCAGTCGATTTACCATCAATAATACCTGAGAGAATCTCGCAATCATCAGGTTCCATCCGTGAGGTTACTATCTCACTCTGACCCGGCCTCCTGCGTTTAAGCTCATCTCTGATGGCTTCAATATTGATATCAATACCTGGCTTGACACCATCAATAACAGCTCCAAGTGCCTTGCCATGTGACTCTCCCCAAGTGCTTATTGTAAAATTATCACCAAAAATATTAGACATTTTGCCCCCTCTCTTTCAGGATTTCAATAATCCTGCAGACCGAAGAATCTGCATCTTCGCTATTATCAACAATTATGTCGGAAATCCTTTTGTATACCGGATCCCTTTCTGCCAGAAGTTCATCAAATGACTTCCTTGGCTTGACTTCATCAAAGAATGCTGGGATACCATTCTTAATAATTCTTTCGTAAATAATATCTGGATCTGCACAGATATACACCATCATTCCAATCTCCTTGATTATATCCTGATTCTTCTTGTCTAAAGGAGTTGAACCGCCCGTAGATACGACCATACTACTGCCCTTTATAGCAGCAAGTCGCTCCAATGCTTTTTTCTCCAATTTACGGAATATCTCTTCGGATTTCTTAAAAATCTGCCTGAATGATAAGATTTCCCCAGATGATCTCTTATATTCTTCTTCAATCAGATTATCAATATCATAAAATTCACAACCAAGCCTATCTGCCAGTAGTCTCCCAACTGTTGACTTGCCACAACCCTTGAATCCAATCAGTACGATACTATTCATTTTTTCATCTCGATGTTGCTACCAAGTTTTTTCATCAGTTCAATATAATTTGGGAAAGTTACATTGATGCATTCTGCCTCGTTTACGATAGTCTGGCCGTCTGCAATCATTCCGGCAAGCGACATAGCCATAGCAATTCTGTGGTCATCATGGCTCTCTACCACAGTGCCTCTAAGCTTTGAACACCCTATTACCATCCCGTCTTCCAGCTCACTGACATTCGCACCCATCTTTGAAAGCTCTGTTGTCATTGTCGTGATTCTATCTGTCTCCTTGATGCGTGCCTGAGGAACATTGATAAGCCTGGTCGTACCACTTGCAGCACAACCTGCAACAGCCATGGCCGGTAAAGCATCAGGAGTATCATTAAGGTCAAACTCACCACCTTTGAGATTACCACCTCTTACCTCAATATACTTAGTATTAACCTGGATATCCGAACCCATTTCTTTAAGATATTCAATGACCTTCTTATCACCCTGACTGTCATTAATATCAAGACCATAAAGTCTTACCTCTGAATTAATCATCGATGCAGCTACCAGAGGAAAAGTTGCAGAAGAAAAATCACCAGGAACCTGTTGTTTAAATCCATTAAGCTTCTGCCCACCCTCAATATGAAACTCTTTATAACCATCACGCTTGTATTTTAAACCTAACTTATCCAACCAGGATAATGTCATCTCCACATAAGGTTTCTCGTGCAGATTTTTTGGAACTATATGACTATCCTGCTCAGCAAAAGGAGTATTTGCAAGCAGACTTGAAAGATATTGTGAAGTGATACCTTCCACTTCAGTATGACCTCCCTTCAACTTGCCTTTGATTACAATCGGTGGACTACTATTGCCGTGAGCAGTATAACACTCTGCTCCAAGATTATTTAATGATTCAAGAAGAGGAAGTATCGGACGCTTTCTTATCTGATGATCACCTGTTAAGGTAGTGGTCCCATCACAAAGCGCAGCCATGCCAGAACACAGCCTCAGAGTAGTACCAGAATTACCCACGTCTATAATATCATCAGGGACTTTTGGATTACCTGCAATGCCTTCTATAACCCATACTTCGTCCGATCTCTGGTCAATTTTTGCTCCAAGCATCTGGCAAGCGCTCTTGCACGACATAGCGTCTGATGAATTTAATGGATTTTTGATAACAGACTCGCCATCTGCTAAAGTAGCAAATAACAACGCTCTGATAGTATGTGATTTTGATGCAGGAATTGTGACGTCTCCATCCAATCTCTTTGTCTTGTTGCTTATGATTCTCATATTACACCCTATTATTCGGCCTATTATCATTCAACTTGTTTCTTACAAGTTCTATCATATCATCGACAGGTTCATCAATATTTAAAATAATCTTCATAGATTTTACACCCTGATACACAAGCATCCCCACTCCATCGATAGTGGTGCAGCCCTTCTCATGAGCTACTTTAAGCAGCCAGGTATCTAGTGGATTATAGACAATATCCATTACAATGCTCCTAGGAATAATTTCAGATTCATCAACAGGACACAAATCAACATTTGGATGCATTCCAACTGATGTCGAATTGATAAGAATATCATATTTACCAATATTTGTCAGATTTCCGCTCCTTGCATCACAGTCAAAGATGGAATTTAGCCAGATAGCTAAAGACTCAGCATTTGCAGAAGTTCTATTACAAATCCTAATCTTACACTGCTCTTTGGCCAGTTCGTATGCAATTGCTCTTGCAGCACCACCAGCACCAATAAGGACTATTCTTTTGCCCCCAATTTTTCCAACCTTACTCTTCAGAGACATAATCGCACCATCACAATCAGTATTGTAGCCAATTAATCTCCTGCCTTCTATGCCATATGAAATTTTAACAGTATTTACAGCGCCAATCGCTCTTGCCTTCTCGTCGATATCATCAATATATTTAATAATCGCTTGCTTATGTGGGATAGTAACATTAAAACCTAAAAAATCATCATCCAAATATCCTATAAATTCCTGAATATTAACAACATCCACAGCTTCATATTCTGCATCAATTCCTAGTTTCTTAAAGGCAAAATTGTGCATATCGGGGGACATGCTGTGATCAATAGGGTGGCCAATCACAGCAATTTTCAATTTTGAGTGTGTTTCTTTTTCTGATCCCAATTTTACGACACCAACCCAAGTAAATCTTTCATTACCTTATACTCAATCTGTCCCTGTGCTGATTTTTTTCCAATATATGCAAAGGTCAGAAAACCACCACATTCCTGACACATCACTCTGCTCAATATGCCCTTCTCGCCCATACAGAACATAATCAGCTTTGTTGCATTTCCATTCCTTTTGATAGTCCTATTTAAGCTTTTATTCTGCCTCTCTGCGCAATCCCTGAGCAGTTTCATCAATGTGAAATTATCCTTAGCTTCTCGGGCAAAAGTGACCAATTTAATAGCCCCAGTCCCAAAACTTAACAGCTTCTTTGCAGTCTTACTGACAGAAACAGGAGTCCTGTCCAGATGGCACGATAAGATAACCTTTGACAAATTCTGCTTGCCAACAATAGTCAGAGCATCCTTGATATGTGGGGTATGCATCTCAATATCGATGAAATCTGAACCACACTCCAATGCATCTACCAACAATGCCAGTCTTTTTTTCTCGTCTACTTCACAATGCCTTGCTTCCATTGGGCGGTTAGTAAAGATGCAGGGTCCGCCACAGGCTTTGACCAAATCACATACTTTCTGTCTGTCGATTCTGTCAACAATAAAATCAAGCCTTACCTCAATGAAGTTGAACTTGCCAATCGCCTTACGGATGCTCTTTGCTGTCTTTACCGCTTTCGAATAAGTCTTCTCGACCACTGGAACACAAATCATTGCATTTTCAAGCCTGCAAGTTGGACATAAGGCTTGATCTCCTCCATGAAATTGTCAAACTGTTCGAAATTTAAGGACTGGTCACCATCCGATACCGCATCTGCAGGGTTAGGGTGCACTTCAATCATAATTCCGTCAGCACCGGCAGCAATAGCAGCTTTTGCCATTGGAAGCACAAGCTCAGTCTTGCCTGTTCCGTGACTTGGATCCACAATAACAGGAAGATGAGAGACTTTCTTTAGCATTGGGACAATAGACAGATCCAGAGTATTCCTCGAATAATCACTAAATGTTCTGATACCCCTCTCACAAAGGATCACATTCTGGTTGCCTTCTTTCATGATGTACTCTGCACTCATTAGAAACTCTTTGAATGTAGCAGACATCCCACGCTTTAGCATCACAGGTTTCTTAGACATTCCGACAGCCTTTAGCAGCCTGAAATTATGCATGTTCCGAGTCCCTATCTGAATGATGTCCGCATACTGTTCGACATGCTTGAGATCAGCGATCTCCATCAGTTCAGTAATTACTGGCAGGCCAGTCTCATTCTTTGCGTTTTGCAGTATCGCAAGACCCTTCTCACCATGACCCTGGAATGAATAAGGTGAAGTTCTAGGTTTGTATGCCCCACCCCTTAGAAGACTGGCACCACCGCTCTTGACTTTCCTTGCAGTCTCCAATAACATATCCTCTCCTTCCACTGCACACGGCCCAGCCATAAGTGTGAAAGTTCCTCCACCAATCCTGGTACCATTTACTTTTATAACTGAATCCTCCTTCTGCGTGTCTCTCGAAGTCAACTTGAATGGAGTAACCACAGACATTACCTTATCGACACCAGGCAAAGCGGACATTGATTCTTTTTGGATTTTTCGTGTATCGCCTATCACAGCGATGACCGTCCGTTCAGTACCAAACAAAGGTACAGGTTTTAGGTCAAGCGATTCAATCTTGTCGATTACTCTATCTGCAAGACTCTTTTCCGCATTACGTTTCATGACAATTATCATGTTTACACCTCATGATACTCAAAGTACCATATCCATTAATGGAGCCATCTTTCTTATCATAACCATTATATCCTCAAACATCTCAGGAGTCAGAGACTGATTTCCATCACATAAAGCTTCCTGTGGGCATGGATGAACTTCAATTATCAGACCATGCGCACCAGCAGCCAGAGATGCCAGACTCATTGGTTTGACAAGTTCTCTTTTACCTGTTGAATGACTCGGGTCAACAATTATTGGAAGATGACTTAATTGCTTAATCATTGGGATCGAACACATATCTAGGCTGTTTCTTGTCTCAGTCTCAAAAGTTCGAATACCCCTCTCACAGAGAATGACTTCCTTGTTACCCTCTGACATTATATACTCAGCAGCCATGAGCCACTCCTTAATCGTCGCACTCATACCTCTCTTGAGGATAACTGGTTTATTTAATTTTCCAACTTCCTTTAAAAGATCAAAATTTTGCATGTTTCTTGTTCCTACTCGTACAATATCAACATACTTTGCAACAAGGTCGACCTGTCTAGTATCCATGACCTCAGTTTCGACTACAAGTCCAAATTTTTGTTTGGCCTCAGCTAGCAGTTTCAATCCTTCTTCACCCAACCCTTGGAAAGAGTACGGTGATGTTCTAGGCTTGTAAGCACTGCCTCTAAGTACTTTTGCACCTGATTTCTTTACCTCTTCAGCAGCTCTAAACAACTGTTCACGACTCTCAATAGCACAAGGTCCTGCCATCAAAGTAAAATTATTTCCGCCAATCTTAACACCATCTACTTCAATAACAGTGTCCTCAGGTTGGAAAACCCTATTTGCCAGTTTGTATGGCTTTACGACCCTGAGTATCTCATTGACACCAGCATAGGATTTTACTCTATCTTCTTGCACCTTACGGGTGTCGCCGACCAGACCTATAATGGTCCTCTCTTTACCCTGTGACAGGTGTACTTCCAGTCCGCATGACTCTATCATGCTACAGACATCTTTGATCTGTGCTTCTGTTGCTCCATTTCTCATAACTACTATCATTTGATACCTCCAAATATTTTTATAAAATTTTTAAAGAAAATGAACGGGGATTATTTTGTACCCTAGTTAAAAATAATAGCCAAAAAAGTAGAATGATGATAATTCTTGCGAAATGCTATTATTTTGCATATCACTATATAAGCGCTTATCATATAAAAAGTTTTATGTACTTGAGAAATTAGAATGTTATTGTAACATAGAGTTCTGTGAGACAAAAAAATAAGTTATTGCAATTCGATAAAAAATTGTTGCACAAGCCCACAAAACCTATAAATATGCATTCAAAGACCAATATCTGATGTCTGCTACTATTAAGATCAAACAGCCGTATGCAACTGATACAGTGAATCTTGCGCTCGACACGATTGGAATACAGAAACAGGCCTTCATATTTGTCAACTCAAAGCGTTCTGCAGAGAAGACAGCCGAAGAGATCGCCCAGAAGATTAAGAATGTAGCACTGAACGTCCTTTCAGATAAGGTACTGAAAGCTCTACCTAAACCCACAAAACAGTGCAAGCGATTGGCATACTGTGTACAGAAAGGGATAGCATTCCACCACGCAGGTCTATGTGCAGAACAAAGAGATCTGATAGAAGAGAATTTCCGCAAAGGGATTATTAAGATAATCGCCTGTACTCCAACCCTGGCTATAGGAGTCGACCTTCCTGCCTATAGAGCCATAATACGTGATGTCAAACGTTATGGGGGAAGATGGGGTATGACATATATTCCTGTCCTTGAATACAATCAGATGGCTGGGCGCGCAGGAAGACCCAAATTTGACAGCAGTGGTCAATCTATACTGGTGGCCAACACTGAATCAGAAAAAGAAAACCTTATCGAGAATTATATATATGGTGAAGTTGAACCTATATATTCAAAACTTGCAGTTGAGCCAGTCCTTAGAACATACACCTTATCCCTTATCTCAGCAGAGATAGTCCACGACATGGATTCTCTTATGAAATTCTTTGAAAAGACCTTCTGGGCACACCAGTTTCAGGATATGTCAAAGATTCACGATCTGCTCTCAAGAGTAATATTAAGCCTTCAGAAATGGCAGTTCCTTTCATCGACCAGCAAAGAGAACACTGAAAGTGGTTTAGAATCTGGGTTCACATCAGAAAAGGGAGCAACAGACCTACTGGACGAATTCACATCTGCTTCAGACCTGATCGCACCACAAAACGAAAAGCTGAGCGCAACTCCACTTGGAAGAAAAGTCTCACAATTATACTTAGACCCGCTTACAGCACAATATCTCATAAAATGCCTCAAACGGGCAAAGGAAAAAATCCTCAATCCGTTTTCGTTCCTCCAGATGATCTCATATACTCTTGAGATGCAGCCCCTCATAAGAGTCAAGACAAAAGATTATGAGGATGTCAATGAACGCCTCCTCAGAGCTGGCTCAGATCTATTTTCACTTGAACCATCAGTGTATGAGTCGGAATACGATGACTTCCTCAATTCTGTTAAGACTGCAATGTTTATGGAAGACTGGATTGATGAGATTGAAGAAGATGTACTTATGTCAAAATACGATGTACGTCCAGGAGAGATACGTTATAAGCTGGATATCGCAGATTGGCTGCTGTATTCATCATCTGAGCTTGCACGAGTTACAAAGAACGCAAAGATCAATAGTGAAATTATCAAACTGAGAAAGAGGTTGTCTTACGGTGTGAAAGAAGAACTCCTCGCACTCCTCCAGCTAAAAAATATCGGCCGAGTACGTGCCAGAAAGTTGTTCAGGAATCGCATCAAAGACCTGGGTGATGTTAAGAAAGCCACATTAAGCCAATTGACTATCGTCCTGGGAAAGCGTATTGCTGCTGATATAAAAGAACAGCTCGGCCAGAAAACTACTGAAATTAAAGTATCCAAAGTTGTGACTGGACTTGAAAAATGGGTCTGAACTGATTTCTACTGAAAAAATTTATATAAGTCCATCCATTAAGACAGACTATGTTGGATTTGTCAGAAAAAAAGGGGTTATTAATCATTATATTGATATTATCTGTGGTTGCTCTTCAGGGATGTGATCTTCTTTGCGGTAATGATGTGTGCAACTCAATCCCTTTTATTCAGGAGACTTTCTTTAATTGCCCGCAAGACTGCACAATGTGCGATGATCTGAACCGATGCACATTCACCTTCATTAATTACACGACACAGAAATGCGATTATTACAATATCTCCGATTGTTGCGGTAATGGAATATGTGAAACAGATGAAAACTGCCCTGTCGATTGTACAGACTGTGATGACAATAACAATTGCACACTGGATTACTATAACTTATTCATCAGCAATTGTTCGTATGAAACGGTCTATGGGTGCTGTGGTAATCAACTATGCGAACTTAATGAAAACTGCGCCTCATGTTCAGATGATTGTGGATCATGCTTTGAACTTAGTGACTTGATCCCAAAGCTCAATTCAGAGTTGAGCAGAATATATGATTATGCGCTTGAACGGGTGACAGTTAGTTATGAAAAAGAATATTTGGCACCAGATTCCAATATTAAAATCTATGAATTTGAACCAGTAAGATTTCATTCAAAACAGCAAATGGTAGAATTTATGCTAAATAACCCGCACAATTATTTTAAGGATCATCGGCAGCTGCTCGAATACCGAGATTTCAATGAAACAGCGCAACTGGCAGAAATTGGACCAGATAACCAGAACATAGTAATCAGATCTACAATTCACACAAATTCAACATCTGATCCCAGAAAATCTGCGTTTATAACCTATATTGGTTATCCATGCAAAAAAAATATTCTCATCGAAGTATATCTGGATGAGATGGTGACCACTTATTACTCAGGTGAGGATCTAAAAGACCCAATAGAAGAAGAGAAAAACAGGATTCTCAACGAACAATCGGACGTTTTGAAAGCAATAGATAAGATTTGTAGATCTTAGTCTTGTACCAATACTATTGCAGTCCTGTAAATTGCAATCTTTTGATAGATGGAACAGATTAACTTAACCGTTTAAATTTTGTCAGAATATGAAAATAAATTTTGCACCGAGGAGTGACTTAGGTAAATGGTCGATTGGACTAATTGTTATGGTGCCAATATTATTGTACATTGGCATGTATTTCGTAAGTTTTTATGAATCGGTTCCAACTGGGAAAACAATATTAAATGATATTATTCTCAGACCTGGAATAGCGCTACCGATGTTAGTGGGGTTCGCTTCTGGTATTCCCGCTTTTTTTTGTGGTATTCTTGGCATTACAAAAAAGAAAGATTATTCCTTATTGGTATTTATATCCACTCTTATTGGTTTTTTTGTTTTGTTATGGGTTCTTACAGAGATTTTGTTCCCACACTAAATGCGGCCTTAGAAAAACCTTTTCTGATTAATCTCGAATAGGATTTAAGTGGAGAGTTATTTTCAACAGCTTGATTCATGTACATATCTTATCTAGCTGATCTTTCTCTAAAGCTTCTTTAATCTCCATTGCAATCCTTTCTCCATAGCTTAGACTATCCATATGTAAATAACCGCTATAAGGAGTAAACATAGTACCAGGACTTCCAGGAATTCTCATGCTCACATCGAAAATCACGATTTCTTCCTTACCATTGCTACACTCGACAGCACCCTGTAACGCAAAAGGACCTATTATTCCTGGAGAGTGTATCTCTTTTGTTGTCTTAACGAATTTCTCACCCAAGACAAAAGCTTTCTCAAGAATTGATTCCTTGACAGTACAAGCAAAATGTCCAGTCTCAATCATCTTTGGCCTGATATGTTTTAGCACTTCCATCTGTTCATCAGCTGGGAGTCTAATCAGCCCATCCAGATTAGTCTGTCGTCTGGCGTCAGTTCCCATTAATTCTAGCTCATCTGTGACAACAGAGTAAAAGAAATTGAAATTCACCTGAGCACCAACGATATACTCCTCAATAACTGCCTGTTGCAGGCTTTCCTTAGTGATTTGGCCGTTCTCAATAAGTTCATCCGACTTTTTCCTGTAGTCCTCATAACTGCTGGCAAAGAAAAATGCCCGTTCATATCCTCTTATGGCCTCATTGACCTTGACAATGACAAGTTTGTCAATGTCTTTTGGATTAGCTACAATGCGCGGAAATTTGATTCCAGCTTGTTCCATAATATAATACTGATTATTTTCAACATCCCGCTCCTCGAGCTTGAGCATTGTCCGAGTACCATATATTGGGACCTCAAAATCGTTTTCTATCTTATCAAAATCACAATAAACCCAAAAATACCTATTATGGATGAAAATCGTATTCATATCCTGCAGTTTTTTGACAACCTCAGGCTTCCATACATCTCCAAATGAATCGACAAGTATGACCTCATCGATGATTCCCTTTCTAGCTCCATTGATCCCGCCATCAGCTGATCTGGTCCTGTAATACTTCGAGAAAGTTTTATCTCTGCCCTTCTGGCACACAGCAACAGTCCTAAAACCATGAAGTTTGGCACCCCTGCAGACATCAAGAGCACTATGCCCTCCTAGAACCCCAATAGTGATGTTTTTTTTATCATATCTTTCAATGATCTCTGATATTGATTTCATATTTTCACCTTTCACTAAATATTGAATTTGACAATTATTAGTTAATAATCTCACTAAGTCTATCCTTTTCAATCGCCTGTTTAATCTCACGAGCAATTCTTCTTCCTGTAGACATCTCTTCTTTGTATTTGACATATGAATAAGGAGAACCACTAATATATGGATTAGTACCTGCAACAATCCTAGCTGAGATTTCAAAAATATAAAATTCCTGCTCAGGTGTCAATACTCCCTCAAGGCAAAAAGGACCAAAAAGACCATTTTTTGTAATCTTTCGACTCTCTTTAATAACCTTATGGCCCATATCAAATACATTTCCAAGCAAAGACTCTCTAATGACTAAAGGGATATTGCCAACAACAACATAACTTGGATCAACGCTTTTGAGAGCCATCTGATCCCTAGCAGATATTCTACCAATGGAATCAACATTACTTTCATATCGCTTGTCAAAACCCAAGACCTCAAGCTCCTCATGAATCACTGAGTAAAAATAATGAATATACATGGGGACGCCGATAATATATTCCTGTAATTGGTATTTCTTATCAGGATGGTCAGCAATCTTGGTTTTAAAATCCTGCTCATCTCTTGCAAGGAAATACCCCTTTCCACCTTGAGCACCATGGAATTTTACAATAACTGGTCTATCGATCTCAGATGCGTTTTGAAAAATCTTTGGTAATTTAATCCCAGCATTACTTAACCACTTTCTTTCTTGATTTCTATCTGATTCCCAGTCAAGAATCTCTTTATTTCCATAATAAAGACCTTTCATCTCTTTAAGCTTTTCAATATGTTCAATAAAAGAACCATGCGGTATCATGATAATATTATCACTGCATTGTTCAAAAACCTCAGAATAATCTTTAATTTCGATAATTTCATCTGCAACTCCAAACGACTTATAGACAGGAGTCATGTTTTTTTTACAGAAAACAACTGTTTCAAAACCCTCATCCTTTGCTCCTCTTAAGATCTGAAGGGCAGAATGGCTCCCGATTGTGCCAATCTTATATTTGTTATTTGCCATGAAAAGTGAATAGAATGTTATTATTTAAATCTTATCGGTGAGCGATGATTGTGTATGCAATGATGACACGAACATAGTTTGATTCTTGACAATCTTATTGAAAATCTCGCTTGGGAGGGTTTCATCGGGATTCAAATACCCCGTACTTTAGTGCGAAATTTTCAATACAAAGAAATGCATATGCATTTCTTGTACAAAAAATGTACCCTTTTTCCGTACTGATAATTGCGATTATCAGTTCCAAAAACTGCTCACACGAGTCCATACTCGTATGTGCAGTTTTCTGTTACCTAAAATTGCCTATGTATTGTGAACCCTTTAAAACGGAGAAGAGCAAAGCTTTTCTTGTACACAAAAATGCTTTACATTTTGATTGTACCCCATGCTTTAGCTTGGGGTCAGGGCGAACGGCAATTTTTGTTATTTTGACATAACATTAGTCTCCCAGTTATATTTAATGTAATAATTAGTACTCTTATCTGTAGTATTATCAATGACTGAAGAATTTCTTATTCTATATTGTATCGATTTTCCAGAACCCCACTTAAGGAAATTTATGATCCCTTCATCATCATAACATATAAATCCAGAATAATCACCCATATAGCATCTCTCATCACTTGATATATTATAGTGAAAACGTTCAATTCCGATAGAAAGATTCTTAACAGGTTTTGTCAATAATGAGGGTATATTTGACACATAAGTTTGATTATAACTTATTTCAAGATAGTACAAAGCATGGTTGAGTTCTAAAAAGCGTTCAAAAGTACTCTCTTGTATTGGTATTTTTTCTCCATTATGTGCTTCCACAAAAATAGTATTGTTAATTTTATAATATTTTGCTTTTCCAAATGGTGAGTTCTCTTGCCCATTATTATAAAAAAAAGTGTATTCGAACTCATCCAATGCATCAAGCTCATCTACATTAGCTTTTAATTCTTCAATATCCTTCAACATTTGTATCGCATCCGGATTATTAGATCCAATCATAGGATTAGCTGACAAATTATCAACTATTCGAAGCTCAACTTGCGAGCAACCAAAAGAAATAACAGAGATAATCACAACGATAAACAGATTTATACGTTTGACCATAATATTATCCTCGATAAACCAATACTAATATCTTTGCAATATTCAATTGAAATGATAACATCAATCTTTTAAGAAAGTCTCTTCTCTACCAGGACCAACAGATATAATAGAGATCTTTGCACCCATCAACTCTTCCAACTTGTTCAGATAAGTTTGGGCATTTTTAGGAAGATCACTAAAATCCCTGACTCCAGTAATATCCTCGCCCCATCCAGGGACTGTCTCATAGACGGGCTCAAACTTTGCAAGTTCAGTTATATTGCAAGTGAATTCCTTTGTTATCTGACCATCAGGTCCTTTGTAACCTGTGCAAATCTTTAATTCATCCAAACCAGAAAGTACATCTAGCTTAGTTATAGCTACATCAGTAACACCATTTATCATGATGGAATAACCAGTTGCAATAGCATCAAACCAACCGCATCTTCTAGGACGTCCAGTTGTAGAGCCATATTCGTGGCCCACTTTCTGCATGTGTAGGCCCGCTCCTTCTGTCTGTTCAGAAGGGAATGGACCAGCACCTACCCTGGTAACGTAGGCCT
This sequence comes from Candidatus Woesearchaeota archaeon, assembly GCA_021734865.1. Taxonomy (GTDB): domain Archaea; phylum Nanobdellota; class Nanobdellia; order Woesearchaeales; family JAIPIC01; genus JAIPIC01. The sequence goes on from JAIPIC010000032.1 coordinate 21,339, forward strand.
TGACAATACCAACAATGCTATTCAGTTTGTTTGCTGGTATCCCTGAACCGCAGAAAACACCTCCAATCGACGCATTTGATGATGTTACAAATGGGAAAGTTCCAAAGTCAATGTCTAGCAAAGTGCCCTGAGCACCCTCAAAAATCACATTTTTATTTTTTACAGCTTCGTTGAGCAGATAGGTAGTGTCTTTCATATAGGGTCTTAATTTATTTGCATATTTCATATACTCATCAAATATAGCTTGCTCATCTAATGGCTCGTGACCCATAGCTTTTAGATAATCATTTTTCTCAATAACATTGTCATGCAGTCTATCCCTGAAAAGTTTCTCATCCATTAGATGATAAAACCTAATGCCTTTTCTGGAAGCCTTATCTGTATATACAGGTCCTATACCACGTCCTGTTGTCCCAATCTTTTTACCGGCAGAAGCCGCCTCTTCTTTCAATTTGTCAAATAGCTTGTGATAGGGCATTATTACATGCGCAGAATTGCTAATAATTAGATTTTGAGGTGTGACACTCACACCATTATTTTTGAGACCCTCAAGTTCTTGTAAGAGAATTTCTGGATCTACAACGACCCCATTACCAATGACGCATACGATATCACTCCTGAGAATACCGCTTGGAACATGATGAAGAACTGTCTTTTTGCCATTTATGACAATAGTATGGCCTGCATTGTTGCCACCTTGGTATCTGACTACCATATTGGCATTTTCACATAGAAGATCGACAATCTTTCCCTTTCCCTCGTCTCCCCATTGGGTTCCGATGATGACCGCTGGAAAGATATCTTTTGTTGTTTTCATGAAAATCCAGATACTGTTTCACTATAAAAGTTTATCGACAGTATATTACTAATTCTTCTCTCATATTGACTTCAAAGTGCTAATAATATTGCATCTTGCTAATACATTTCATATTATTATTGAAAATCTCGCTTGCGAGGGTTTCATCGGGATTCAAATACCCCGCACTTTAGTGCGAGATTTTCAATCCCAAAAATTGCCTATGGATTGTGAGCCCTTTAATACGGAGAAAAGTAAAGCTTTTCTTGTACACAAAAATGCTTTACATTTTTATTGTACCACATGCTTTAGCTTGGGGTCAGGGCGAACGGCAATTTTTGTTATAGCATCATAATTTTATAGATATTAGCATCCAGCTCGTGATGGGGTATTATTACATGCACAGAATTGCTAACATATTGATACCTTTTTCTTGGATTGTCTACCTTTTGTATGCAATCGTGCTGGGTGCTCGCCTTCCGACCCTAGGACCATCCACTACTTCAAACCCTACAGCTCTAAGGTTATCTCTAACTGACCTAGCACAAGAATACGTCGTAAGACAAGAATTAGACGACATCCTCTCGTAAATATTTCTAAAAAACTCCTCAGTCCATAACTGTGGGCATTTCTTTGGAGAAAACGGGTCAAGAAACACAAGATTAGCCCAATTCTTAGGCACATCTTTGACGGTGATGCGGGCATCGCCCATATGTAACTCAATTTTAATATTATTCTTGCTATAAATTCCATCTGACGCAAGCTTCTTAATTATCGGATATGACTTAAAAGAAGAATCATTGGCTTTAATCTTATCAATGATTTCTTGGTCATTTTCAAGCCCAGCAATATGTATCTGTATTTTTTGTTCATCTGTTGGAATAATATTACCCAAATAATCCAAAAATGCAGCTGAGTTATAACCCAGCCCAAAACAGACGTCTATTATATATATAGTAGGAGAAGTTAAAGAGGAATTAGTCAAACCCAATCTAGACTCAATTATTTTTACAGCTGGTTCGACGAATTTCTTCATTGATTCTTCATCAGCGCCAGTTATACTGTGATAATGTTCACCATACTGTTCACTAAAGAATGTATATGATCCATCATCAGTTTTTATAGGTTTCATCATTTTGCAGGAACTTTTTAAAGTATAAATATGATTTGATACATGTTATTGGTTCAATGTAATGCTGTTTTAAACATATTCCAGTTTAGCTTAGTTCTCGAATGAGCTACCTTGACCACATATTATCTTACGGTCCAATTAGGATATGACATCAATGATATCATTTTCTCGTATGTCGGCTCGTTTGCAAGTTAAAAATTTAAGTGGGCTTCCCCACTCCTAATTATTAACCATAACAATTGAGGGGGTGGGGAGAACCCAACCATGAAAACCTATGATGTTGACATTAATATAGTTGTCGAAAAGACAAAGAG
>JAIPIC010000033.1 GCA_021734865.1 Candidatus Woesearchaeota archaeon
ATCAAGGTAGATTAGATGCGTGCGCCGATTTTCGTCGCGCGTATATTTCATAGTTAAAATGGTAGAAAAAACTTACGGAGGGCAGGATTCACCAACTACAACTTGGGCTAAAGCCCAAGGTATCCTAAAAATGTAATAACAAAAATTGCCGTTCGAGCTGTGCGGAAGATTGAAATTAATGTACTGAAGCGTAGGGCATTCATATCCCACATAAAATTCCGCAAAGCGTTATTTTCAATAATTATTCTTTTATTTCTATTGCATCGATTTTTCCATCTCCATCCATGTCAAATCCATGCACAACGCGATACCATGACCCGCCAGAGTAATTTCCTAGAATCAATTCTGTATATCTGGTGAGGGCCAGTACTGCTGATTTTGTCCCTCCCGAACTGACTCCCGCCAGAAAGAGAACTTGTTTTTCTTTATTGAACGGATTAGGAATAGATGAGATAACTCCAATCGATTCTTCTGTGTATTTATCATATTTTGTCACGATTCCCCATGGCCGAGTATTGCTGAATCTTGCTGGAAGGAATTCATTTATCTTGGATGTAACAAGATTTGCGACAGGCCCCCCTACAACAATCATGCTTTCCTGATAGTCTTCTTTTCCAATATCTACGTCAAGCTTAGTATTGAATCTTTCACTCAGTTCGCCGTACTTTCCAAGATGCATAGCAAGATCAATCGCATAATGTCCATCTCGAGCCCGTACTTTGTAAGGGCCATGAGGATCTGGGCTTCCGACAATAATAGATGAGTTATATGTTCCGTCTGTAATGAATGGGGCCAGGAAACTTCCTGCTTTTGTAGATTCTCCCTGTCCAATGAGCGTTTTCAAATTACCCCACTTCTTGGATAGGCAAACTGCAAAATTCAAACATTTTGCCCGAAATTTCTTTGCTGTCGTCCCCCTAATATCCTTTCTTTCAGCCACTTCTATCAGCCCTGCATTCTGCATCTGCTTTATGTGATAATAGACTTTCTGCTCATGCATTGCCAGTTTTTTAGCAAGCTCTGCTGGGTACATCGGTTGCTTTGAAAGAGCTAAAAGTAATTTCATCCGGATAGGCTGGCTGATAAGTCCCAAATTCTCAGGCTGCTCGACTATAGCAGCTTCTGAATATACCATCTTTCCGTCCTTCTCACGCACAATATAATCCATAAAAGAAGAATTCAAAAACTAATATTTAAAGTTTTATAAAAAAAGTTATAATATTATGATAATTTTCTATAAAGGTTTATTCACGAAAACGTTTGAATTGATTTTAAAATACCATTTTGAGGAGATATAAGCCCAATTTTGTAAAAATAAGGCAGATAAACCCCTTTTTTTGATTTATGGCAGTTAAACAGACATTTGGCATATGTATGTTATAACATTTCTTTTAATTAACTATAAAAAGTGTTAAGGATTGCTAAAGTCAATGAAATTATTTGGGACTGACGGAATAAGAGGAAAGGTCAATCATGAGCCTATGACACCAGAGACTATCCTAAAGTTAGGTTCTGCATTTGCACGATTTCTTAAGAACCACAAAGACAATGGTAGGGCACCCAGAGTAGTAATTGGAAAAGATACAAGATTAAGCGGATATATATTTGAAACAGCACTCACTTCTGGATTATGTTCACATGGAGTTGATGTTTTTCTCGTTGGCCCAATGCCTACACCTGCAATTGCTCATATTACAAAGAGTTTTGCGGCCGATGGAGGGATTGTAATATCTGCTTCACATAATCCTTCAGGTGATAATGGGATAAAATTCTTTGATAGGCATGGTCTTAAACTAGAGAACGATGTTGAGGAAGAGATTGAGCAAAATATTATTGATAATGTTGGTAGTGAAGACGGAACACAGTTAGGAAAAGCTTATCGAATAGAAGATGCCAGGGGAAGATATATTGAATTCATCAAAAGCACGGTCAGAAACACTTCACTTAAGGGAATGAAAGTCGTGCTTGATTGTGCGAATGGAGCAGCATACAAGGTCGCTCCACTTATTTTAAAAGAGCTAGGGGCAGAACTAATCGTAATAGCGGATGAGCCTGATGGGCATAATATCAACAAGGATTGCGGGTCACTTTATGCAGAGAGAGTTGCTGATATGGTCGTGAAAAATAATGCAGATTGTGGCATTGCGCTTGATGGAGATGCTGACAGAGTTATTTTAGCAGACGAGACTGGTTCAGTCCTGGATGGTGACCATATACTGGCAATATCTGCAAAGCACCTCGATGACCATGGATGTGAGTCCACATGTATCAAGAATGTAGTGGCGACTGTCATGAGCAATATTGGGCTTGAGGAATTTATGAAAAAGGAAGGGCTTGAACTTGTCAGGACTGACGTGGGTGACAAGAATGTGACAAGAGAAATGATTCGGCTGAAAGCAAGGCTTGGAGGAGAGCAATCTGGTCATATAATTTTTGGTGATTATTCAAAAACAGGCGACGGAACCCTTACTGCGCTTCAGATTCTGAACATCATGAAAAAAACAGGGAAAAAACTGTCTGAGTTAAAAGGTTATATCAAGAAGTATCCCCAGATTCTTATCAATTTTAAAGTTTCTGAAAAGAAACCAATTGAAGATATGGGTTCTGTATGCAGATTGATTGAAGATTGTCAGAAGCGGCTTGGAGATTCCAGCCGGATCCTTGTAAGATATTCTGGGACTGAGATGGTGTGCAGGGTCATGGTCGAAGGCAGCGATGAAGAGATGATAAGAGAATTCGCAGAAGAAGTTGCCGGAGCAATCAAATTATCATTTGAAAAAAGGAATCATAATGGATAAGATTACACGAATGGATATTGCAAAGAAAGTCATCAAAGAGGCAGGAGATTATGCTTTGAGCAGATTTTATGCCAAGAAAAAGATCAGTTCAAAAGGCCACAATGATTATTTCACAGAGATAGATGTGGAATGCGAGAGGATAATTATCGATGGGATTAAAAAATATTTTCCAAAGGATTCTTTTGTCGGTGAAGAGAGCGGCAAGACTGATTCGATTGATGGAACAGGTAAATACACCTGGTTTATTGATCCAGTAGATGGAACACACAATTACATAACCGGAATCCCATTATTTGGGACAATTATCGGGATTGTAAAGGATTATCCTGATAATCCTGTTGTCGAGCATGGGCTGATTTATCTTTCTTCGGAGAAAAAATTACTTTATGCTTCTTTGGGTAAGGGTGCTTACATTGACGGTGAACCAATAAAGGTGAGTGATAAGAAGTTGGCTGATTCAAGAGGGATAGTTGGTGTAAGGAATATTAAAAACAATTATCAAAGTGTTAGAAAAGTTATTGAAAATGCGTTTGATATCAGATGTATAGGGGTAGCAGCATATGGGTATTATTTAGTGGCAACCGGACATTTTGATTTTTATGTAAACGACCAGATTAAAGACTGGGACAATGCCGGGAGTTCAATCATTATCCGTGAGGCTGGTGACAAGTTAGTAAATGAAAAAAACACTGATTGGTGTTTTGATAAAGGCGGCATTTTAGCAACGAACACTACAAACCATGATGAGATCATTAATCTTCTAAAGGCAGATGAATCTGATGGAGGAATACGATGAAAGCGATAATAATGGCTGCGGGCGCATCGACAAGAACGCATCCTTTGACTGTTAATATACCAAAACCCCTCCTTCCAGTAATGAACAAGCCGATAATCATGCATTCCTTAGATGCTCTGAAAGCTATTGAATCAATCGACGAGGTAATTATCATTGTTGGTTTTAAGAAAGAGATGATAATGGAAAGACTTGGGGACGAGTATGAAGGTATGAAGATCACTTATGTCGTTCAGGAAAAACCAGAGGGGACAGCGCAGGCTGTTATGCTTGCAAAGGAACATATCACTGATAATGATTCAGATTCGCACCCCAGGTTCGTTATCATGAATGGTGATGACTTATTCTTTGGAATTGAAGAATGTGCAAAACAAATCTGCGTTCAAGGTAAGCATGTTGAAAACCTCTCTTCTTATGGTGCTTTGATCAAAGAAGGAGAACATCTGCGGGAGATAATTGAGAAACCAAACATGAAAGAAGGATTAGCAAACACCGGATTGTATGTTTTTGAGTCAGATTTTTTTGACTGTCTTCAAGTTGATAAATCTCCAAGAGGGGAGTTTGAACTCCCTGATGCGATCAATGAATACTGCAAAAAACGTAGTATTGCAGTTGTTGAAACTGACAGATGGCTGCCCATAGGTTATCCATGGGATATCCTCAATGCTCATGAGGGACTGATGAATAATATCAAAGGCAACATCAGTGCTGATGCTTTAATAGAGGAGCGGACTACCCTAAAAGGGGAAGTAATTGTTGGGAGAGGTACAATTATCAAGAACGGTGCTTATATTGAAGGGCCGGTGATTATTGGTGAGGATTGCACTATTGGACCTAATTGTTATATCAGGTCAGGCAGCTGTATAGGCAAAGGGTGCAAAGTTGGCAATTCTGTCGAGATAAAGAATACTATCCTATTCGATAATGTTAGTGTTGGTCACCTCACTTATATGGGTGACTCTATTGTTGGTAATGGAACAAACATTGGGGCTGGCACAATTACAGCAAATCTAAAACATGATAATACTAGATGCAGGTCGATGGTAAAAGGGAGATTGGTTGATACAGGTAGACGTAAACTGGGGGCTGTGCTTGGAGAGGATGTGCATACAGGGATAAATACATCAATTTATCCAGGAAGGAAGATGTGGCCTGGATCATCAACTAGACCAGGAATAATAGTGGACAAGGATATTGAATAAATTAGATAATGAGGATTTATGATGGACAAAAATATGGATATTCAAATTAATGCTGTGATATTTGACATGGACGGACTGCTTGTAAATTCCGAACCAATCCATTACAAGGCATGGAAAAAAACCCTTGAAGGTTATGGTATTGTATTGACATATAAGATGTTCCTTGATTATGTCGGACAAAGCAATGAGGCTCTTGTCGAAGACCAAACTGCAAAAAATTCAGGAAAACAGACAGAAATAAAAGATAGTGTTGAGGAAGTCATCAAGATTAAGAATAATAATTATATTGAACTAATTGATGAAATTGAACTTATGCCAAATGTCAGAGAGACTGTTGAAAAACTTTCCCATCAATACCCATTAGTCGTAGCTTCTTCTTCTTATGTCAAGGAAGTTACTGAAATTTTGCTTCAGAGGGGTATCGCTGATTTTTTCAAGGTGATTATTGGGGGAGATATGGTCGTCGAAAAGAAACCACATCCAGAGATTTATCTCAAGGCCGCTGAAGTTATTGGTGTTAATCCTGAGGAATGCCTTGCTCTGGAAGACAGTGAGAGTGGCTTGAGAGCAGCAAAATCAGCTGGCATGTATGCTATTGCTGTTCCAAATGAATATACAAAAAAACATGATTTCTCGATTGCTGATAAGGTCATTAAAAACATCAGCGAAGTGATCGAAGTTGTCAAAAGCGATAGGTCAGAAAACTCAAATATAGTTCATGATAATCAAGGTGATGAATAATGTGTGGTATTATTGGTATGATTTCAAATGATAAGTTTTCTGTAAAGAAAGATTTGCTTGGTTCTCTTCAGAGGCTTGAATACAGAGGTTATGACTCTGTAGGTTATGCAACAAGCGAGGGGACTATAGAAAAAGGGATCGGTCACATTGGCAATTTTATTGATTCGATAAAAGAAGACACTGCAACAAGTTGTGCAATCGCACATACAAGATGGGCGACACACGGCGGAATAAACGAAGCTAATGCTCACCCGCATTTTGATACTGGCAAGAATATTTTCGTCGTACATAATGGCATTATCGAGAACTTCAACGAACTGCGGATTAATCTTGAGAACAAGGGATATAAATTCAGGACCCAGACTGATTCAGAATCCATTGCCTTCTTTTTTGAAGAGTGTTTCAAGAAAGGAATGTCTATCCATGAGGCCACACAGGAGTTTATGAAATCAATAGATGGAACTTATGCTGTTCTGATTCTCTTTAAGGACCGTGGCGAGATTCTTGCAATCAAGAAGGATTCACCACTTGTTCTGGGAGTGATAAATGATGGGTATGTTATAGCATCAGATATATATGCATTCAGCAACCGAACGCAGACTGCTGTTTTTTTTGATGACATGGAATATGCAATTATTAAACCAAATGGTTATGAATTTTACAGGGAAGATGGAACAAAGATCGAGAAGACCAAAACGCAGTTCAAGTGGTCAAAGGATGAGCAGACAAAATCAGAATTCCCTCATTACATGATAAAGGAAATCTACGAGGAATCCAGTGCTGCTTACAGGTTGCTGGTTTCCGTAGAGAATACACAGAAAGAAAATTTTCAGAAGATGGCATCACTGATGAGATTATCCAAAAGGGTTATTTTTCTAGCCTGTGGTACGAGCTATCATGCTTCGCTTATTGGTGTATATCTCTTGAACAATCTGGGTATCAAATCAAGGACCATGGTAGCAAGTGAGATCGAAGGGTACCTTGATGTTGAAAAAGGCGATCTTGTTGTTGCAGTAAGCCAGAGCGGTGAGACGATGGATGTAATCAGTGCCATCAAATCAATACCTGAGCAAGGATTTAAGATCGGTTCTATCGTGAACGTGCCTTATTCAACCCTTCAGAGGATGAGTGATGTAACAATCGAGATTGTCGCAGGGCAGGAAGTCTGTGTTGCAGCTACTAAGACCTTTACGAATCAATTGCTGGCTCTTTTTATCCTGGCAAGGATTCTTGGTAAGGACAATATTGATCTGGACAAGATACCAAGCAAGATACAGCAGACAATCAATGACAATATTGAACAATGCAAGGCGTTTGCCAAGGTACTATACAAAAAAAATGACATATTTGTACTCGGCAAGACTGCTTCTTATCCTATTGCAAGAGAGATTGCCCTTAAGCTCAAGGAAATTCCATATATGCACGCTGAGGGGATGATGGCTGGTGAACTTAAGCATGGCACAATAGCTCTGATAGAAGAAGGGACCCCATTGATTTCTTTGATTCCAAATCACAATCCAGACATGATATCAAGCACTAATGAAGTGAAGGCGCGGGGTGCTAAGACAATTATTATTTCCAATACCAGCGATGGGGACTTCAATGTACCCATGTCAAGCAATACTGAATTCAGCATATACAGTTCTATAGTCGGACATCTATTAAGTTATTATATAGCTGTAGAAAAAGGATTACCTATTGATAAGCCAAGGAATCTTGCAAAGAGTGTGACTGTTAAGTAATTTTAAGAACACAAATCTTGGATATCTTGAGGATATTTTACTTCAAACAGAATAAAGGTATTTTCAAAGCTACTTTTATATTCATCTATCTTTACATATTCAGGCAATCCGTCACCATTGAAGTAATACAATTGTGTGAATGTTGAGAAAACCTGAGAAACATCTATAAATACTTCTTCATCAACATAATCTGATATTAATCTGCAAAATGGATTATTATCCTCACTGTTATTCAATACCACTATTTCACTTTGATAGCATTCTTGATTATAACCACCCATTATCGAAATATGATCATTATTCCAAATTAAAGTAGGCCAACGTTCAACCTCTGGAGCCACAGCATGACCTATTACAGCATATTTTCCTATCATACTACTGTCAATAATTACATAATCAACATCATATTTGTAAGCAATACAAAGTGCTTCTTGACTGTTATTGGTCGTAAAAAATCTAGCCACATCTGAAACTCTATCTTGAGGGTCAGCATGATGTAAGTAGTCGAAACATGAATATTGGTACTCCCTTAACAAACTACATCTTGAAACAGTGTGTAGTATTGGTGTTGATGGATTTAGAACAATCGACTCAAACCCGGCTACATCCAAATACCTACCATAATCCCACCACATCATAATTTTTGAATTTGGTTCAATTATTTTTTTATAATATTCAGCAAGTTCACTTGCTACACAATTATTTGACTTACAAATACAGTTAGTATCTGTTTTCATTGAATTATTGAAGTAGTCACTAAATTTTGGAGTGTTTTTATTATAACAATAATGATCTAATCCTGAACAATCATCATCATCATTGCAGTAAAATGTTGCTCGGATGATATCACCTGAATTATTTACATAATATTTATACCATGTTTCATTATATGAAAAATCAAAATGAGTATTGGGAATATCCATTGCTTCAATTTTCTGAGTCACTATTTGACTACCATCTATTTTGAGATAAGATGTTAATTTTTGTTCTTTGTCAGCAGGGCTGTCTATTGAACTACATCCAATAATAACAAAACATAAAATATTCTCATATGATTTCTTTAGAATCCTTTGATATAATAATCTTACTAATGTATGATAACTTAATTACATTGACGATTATAATTAAAGTATTTTTGATTGAAGTGGATCTTCTGTTTGATCCATTGCATTCCATTTAAGCTCAAAAAGATCCTGTAGGGCTTTTGTAAAGAATTCAGTGTTCATCCAAATACCCACTTCAAAGTCTGGATGAAGTGTATCATCGCCGGTTAACATAAATAGCATCTCTTGGCCGTCAACCATTGCATACTTGTATTTTGTATCGGGCATGTCACGTATGTCAGCAATCTCTTTAAGAATATTATAAGCTTTCTTGTTGCTTTCTGTGAGTGGAGTAGCAATCCTGATTGAAACACCCCGATCAACTGCTTTTTTAAATGGCCTAATAAGATTAAGTGATATTGCATTTAGACCTCGTTCAGTCGTAACTATAGTGATGTTTTTTTCTGCACTCTTTATCATGAAGTCCATCTGCTGCATTATGCTTTGCTGACCTTTAAAACTGCCTGTAAGGTCGCTTGGAGATACAAAATCAATGCCTTGTGAATATAATAGCTGAAGTTCGTCCATTACATCACTACCTTTAACTTTCTCTAACATGGTTGTCTTAGTATCTGCAACCTGTGTGATGTCTTTTTTAACGCGAGATAGTACTTCATCAGGAGATATTGCAAGATATTTAATGGGTTTGCCCACCTTGGTAACGATAAAACCCTTCTTTTCAAGTGATTCTAACACATCATAAGCACGTGATCTTGGAACATTGGATATGTCACTAAGCTCTCCTGCTGTTGAGGTGCCTCTCGAAAGAAGTGCTACCCAGAGTTTAGCTTCATAACTATTAAGTCCAAAGACTCTCAATTTATTCACAAACTCCTTTGAAATCATCATTTTAAAAATGGAGTGTCGATATTAGTATATAAAGGTTTCTTTTTTTGTTACTGGACAGTTGTACTAAATTAGAAAAAGAACAGACAGTTACATAAAAAGCTTCGCATTGGCATAAATTTAATATAAAGAGCCAAGTTATTGGATCTTATGAAAGAAAATGTAAGTTCACTGGAACTCCATTACATTGTCAAAGAACTTCAGACTATTGTTGGAGCACGGATAGATAAGATTTATCAGCCTTCAAAGAATGAGCTTTATATTCAGTTGTATTCATCTAAGATTAAAAAGGCATTCCTGCACATTTCAGTCCCAAAAGTAATATATCTTGCAAAAAACAAACCAGAGATGGGCGATCCAAGCCAATTCTGCCTCCTTTTGCGAAAGAACATACAAATGGGTTATATTGATGCAATTGAGCAATTAGGGGCTGACAGAATAGTAAAATTAGTTGTCAGCAGACCCGAGAAGAAGTTTGAGATTTTTATCGAGCTTTTTGCAAAAGGGAACATTGTGCTTTCAATCGATGACAGGATCACAGGAGTCCTGATTGGACAAAGGATGAGAGATAGGACTGTTAGAGGTGGAGTAAAATATGACCCACCCAAGGCAAATTTTGACATTAAAAACACTTCTCTTGAGGATTTTGAAAAACTTTTTGAGGAAGAACCAAATCCAGAGAAGGTTCTAGCTGCAAAGGTCGGTATGGGAAAGATATATGCTCAGGAAGCCCTTGTTGTTGCAGGAGTACGAAAGGACGATAAAATCAATAAAGTCAAGATAAAAGCGCTCTATGGCGCTGTTAAAAGCTTGTATGATAGAAATATCAATGCAGTTGGCCTGTCTGGCGAAGTTTTCCCTTTTGAGATAACTAACTTGGAGACAGATACAAAATATGGTTCATTTTCTGAGGGCATAGCTGAAGTAATGGATATCACTGCCCCTGTAATAAAATCTCCTTTAGAAAAGAAACGTGAGAAGCTTATGTCAATCATTAAAGCTCAGGAAGCGACTTTAAAGAAGAATGAAGACCAAATTTCACAAGCTACAAGAGCAGGAGATATGATATATGAGAATTATCAGTTGATATCCAGCTTATTGGATAAGATTAAAAAAATGAAAGGGCAGGACTGGAAAGATATCAAGACTGAGATATTAAAGAATGATAAGGTCGCTGATTTCGACCTCAAAAACAAAAAGTTAACCTTGATTATGGCCTAATCAAACTGATTCTACGCCCTTTATATCAGGGACCTTCTGCCTAATCGCATTTTCTACAACAGTTCGGAGCGTCATCTGTGCACTTGGGCATCCACCGCAAGCACCCTGTAGTCTAACCTGTACTATGCCATCATCGAAATCAACAAATTCTACATCCCCACCATGACTTTGAAGTGCAGGACGTATTGTTTCTATCGCTTCTATTATTTTGTCTTTCATATGTAAAAGTAATAAGAAAATATTTATTAGAGTTGTGTTTAAATGATCTTCAAATGGAGGAATTACACAATGTCATTACATTTCTTTGATAAAAAACTGTTGGAAGCAAAAGAAAACCTCACAAAGGGCGACGAAGAGTCCATAACTCGGGCTCTTGACATAATAAAGAACCACACTTTCGATAAGAGAGACAGCTTGAAGGATGCACAGGAAGACCTCAAAAAAGGTGATGAGAAATCAATTAAGGATGCACTTAATATTGTCGATGAACACGGACGGCAGATAAATGAAGACCTTATCGAGGAAGCAAAAGTTTTTCAGGACTTTCTCAACATTACACATTCATTCTCACAAACCTTAAAGACTGCTCATGAGAGTATAAGCAAAGGAGATTATAAAGAGGGTAGTATCAAGATTGACCAGGCCCGAAGGATTGGACGAGAGATCATTGTTTATGCGAAGAAAATCGTCCGATTGTGTAAGGATGAAGAACTGGAAGCTATTTGTTGATTTTTAATTATTTCTTATATTCTTAATGATCAAACACTAACAAAGAAATCATTACATCAAAGAAAGCTTTTTAATCCTTTCAAACTCAGAATCCACATGTTTCTGTATCTTTTCGATAAGTGCCGCATTTTCAGGCTTGAACAGGTGTGAGAATCTTTTCTGTGGCTTTAACCAATCTGTTATTGGTCTTTTTCTGTCTCCGGGATCATAGTTTAGTTTCCATTTTCCATTCTCCACTTCAAACAAAGGCCAGAATGATGTTTCAACAGCAAGTTTGGCAATCTCCATAGCACTGTCCATCTTGATTCCCCAACCAGGAATACAAGGTGAAAGGACATTAATGAAAGCTGGACCTTCTGTCTCAATTGCCTTTTCTGCTTTTTTTAGAAGATCGATGAAATTATGAGGTGATGCCTGTGCTACATAGGGTATGTGATGTGCTGCAACAACAGCAGTTAAGTCTTTTTTATACTCAGGTTTACCTTGTCTTACTTTTCCAGCGGGATCTGTTTTCGTGCTTGCACCAAGAGGTGTAGCTCCGCTTCTCTGGATGCCAGTATTCATATAGGCTTCGTTATCATAACATACATAGACGATATTATGGCCCCGCTCAAGGGTTCCGCTCAGGCTCTGAAGGCCAATGTCATAAGTACCGCCGTCACCACCAAATGCAATGAAACGGATGTCCTTATCCATCTTGCCTTTCTTTTTTAATACTCTGTAGGCAGTCTCAATACCTGATAGGGTGGCTGCAGCGTTTTCAAAAGCGTTGTGAATCCAGGGGACTCTCCATGCTGTATATGGATATATCGTTGTGGATACTTCAAGGCAGCCTGTTGCATTTGCTACGACAAGATCGCGTTCGCTTGATCTGAGCACGAGCCGAGCTATCGTTCCAGCTGCACAACCAGGGCAAAGCCTGTGTCCTCCTGAAAGTTTCTCTTTCCTTGCTGCAATTTCTTTGATGTTCATTCCCGCACCCCAAAGTATTTGACTTTTTCCTCTGGTTGGGAATTGATGCACGAGATCTCATTGTATATGCCTTCAATGTCATCTAACATCATTTCTCTTCCACCAAGACCATAAATGTAGTTTATTATTATTGGCTTTTCTGCTTCATCATATAGTGCGCTGCGTATCTCACTAAACAGCGGACCGCCCATAGAACCAAAACTGTCTGACCTGTCAAGCACCGCCACCATCCTCTTGCCCTTAAGGGCCAGGGAAATTTCATGTGCCGGGAAGGGCCTGAATAGTCTTGGTTTGAGAAGACCAACTTTCTTTCCCTCTGCCCTGAGTTTGTCAACAACTGCTTTTGTCGTACCAGCAGTAGATGACATGACTACTATAACATCGGTCGCATCATCCATCTTATAGGACTCAAGGAAATTGAGATCTTTGCCAAAATGACCTTTATATTCAGCCGCAAGCTTTGGTATTATCTCTCTGGCATTATTGATCGCTTCTGCCTGCTGCCTCTTATGTTCATAGTAATAATCAAACAGGTCCAGGGGACCTATTGTAATTGGATTGTCAGTGTCCAGCAAACAGTGCTTTGGCCTATATTCACCAATGAAACTGCGAACGCTCTCGTCATCAAAAGTCTCAACACGCTCTACTGAATGGCTGATAATAAAACCATCCTGGCAAATCATCACAGGTAATAATATGTCGCAGTGTTCTGCTAGTCTTACTGCAAATAAAGATGTTTCGTATACTTCTTGTGCGTTCTCACAATAAATTTGAATCCATCCTGAATCTCGACATGCCATGGAATCAGAGTGATCACAGTGTATATTAATAGGACCTGAAAGTGCTCTGTTGACAACATTCATAACGATCGGCAGTCTTGTGCTTGAGGCAATGTAGACTATTTCAAACATTAGTGCCAGTCCATTTGCGCTTGTTGCAGTCATGACACGGGATCCAGCAGCACTAGCACCAACTGCTGCGCTCATAGCTGAGTGTT
This sequence comes from Candidatus Woesearchaeota archaeon, assembly GCA_021734865.1. Taxonomy (GTDB): domain Archaea; phylum Nanobdellota; class Nanobdellia; order Woesearchaeales; family JAIPIC01; genus JAIPIC01. The sequence continues at coordinate 13,145 of JAIPIC010000033.1, forward strand.
CACTCTCAACCCTAATAAGCTCAGAATCAACCAGCCCATCTGAGACAAAGCTTGCGAATGCGTGCATGACTGGAGTCTGCGGTGTGATAGGATAAGCCGGAACTACATCTGGATTTACCTGTCGCATAGCCTCAGCTGTCGCTTCGGCCCCTGTCATAGCATTAATCTTTGAAGTCATTTTCGTCTTTCATCTCTATGCATTTTACAGGGCACATCTTGGCACATATGCCGCAGCCCTTACAGTGATCATAATCAAATCCATCTACCTTCTCATCCTTTAAAGGTATTGCTGAATCCGGACAGTACATAAAGCAAATCATGCAGTTTGTGCATTTGTCATGGTCTCTTTGTGGACGGAAAGTCCTCCAGTCCCCAGTCTTATATTTCTCTGCATTTCCTGCTTCAAGAATCATTCCCCCTATTGGGATTGTCTTCCATCCGGGTTTGTTTTCATCTGACATTTTTGTTTTTTTGATATTGTTATATTATTCAATCTTTACTTCTTCATAAGCACGATGCAAGGCATTGATATTCTTCTGGACAATTTCTGCACTTACTTTCTTCCCTAACTTCTTTCGAATTTCATGCTCAATTGCATCAAGTCCAACTAATTCTTTTGCTTTTAGGATTGCACCTACCATAGGCATGTTTGGTATGTTTCTACCAAAGCAATCAATAGATATCTTTGTAGCGTCAACGGTTGCTACTGTTCCATTATATTTCTCCCTCTGCTTGATTTCAGCAGGGCTTTCGTGAGTATTAACTATCAATATACCATCATCCTGTAATCCTTCAGTTACAGGAATTGATTTTAAGAGAGTCTCATCAATTACAACAACCATATCTGGCTGTGTGATTGCACAATGAATTGTTATTGGTTTATCAGAAATACGCGTATAAGCTCTGACTGGAGCTCCTTGTCGCTCTGCACCATATTCCGGAAAGCTTTGAATATGCTTTCCAATCCCTAAGGCTGCAGATGCAAGCAAAGCTGAAGCAGTCTTTGCTCCTTGTCCACCTCTTCCGTGAAACCTGATTTCGTAGATTTCTTTCATTTCCTCTTTTTTCTTTTTTATATTTAAAAAAAATAAAAAATATAAAAAAATGATTTACTCAACGATTTTAATAGCCTTTTCTGGGCACTGAATCTCGCAAGATTTGCATCCGATACAGTTGTCTGGATTTGCAACGACAACTTTATCGCCATCCTTTGCAAATACATCCACAGGACAGGCATCCAAACACACTGCTGCGTTCTTGCATAAGTCTTTATCAATTACTGGATGTGGCATCCTATCAACCTCCATAAGTGTAAATTTGAATGTAATTTATAACTCGCACATCTTATTTAAAGTTTTTCTTATATTGAATATACATCAAGCACCATATATACATCTGGTAAATACATCCGGCAAATACCAAACATCACATCGTTTGTCACATCAACGAACATAAATAATTGTGATTTCTAGCAATTAGTATATTCTTCGCAAAAAAAGTCATGAAAAACAAGGTTATTTACTATACAATAATCTTCCTTACATTCTGTATGGAAGCTACCATCTTCTGCACTGCCTGCTAATGATAATACTTCATCTCTACATTTATCTGTCGAGCATTCCAAAACCATATTAGTAATTATTTTTGTTTCAATTATCTTTAATCTTAATGCTCTGCTCACAAGATCGTCCTGTGTATCAGAAACAAGATATTCTTTATTTATTGCATTTATATGCTCTGTCACCAGCATTTCTTCAAGACTATTGATGTAAGTATCCCTTTTTTTAATAAGAAATGAATAAGACAAGAGTCTGGAAATCATGTTATCAAACAGTGGACCATTATCCTCGTATGACGAAATGTCTTCAATTGCGCTTTCTGTTACCTCAGGACGCAACAAATTAACATTATTCTCCATCTTGCTAATGTGTTCCTGGATGATTCCAGTTCCATCATAGAACGGTTTCTTATCAACCATGTTCTGATTAATCCAGACAAATTCTTCTTGCATGATGGCTTTTGTATGCCTTTCTTCAGATACCTTTATACTAAGCTCTATTGAGTCAATAAGAAGAGTAAAAAATGCATCCCAATAAGTTCCATCCAGAAATTGTTTAAGTTTATTAGACCAGGTTTTTGGTCTTGGGATATACATATTATCATCAATCATTGAATTGCACATGTCAATGTAATCTGTGCCAATCTGAGTTTTGGCAAGTTCTGTCCCTAAATTACAAAGTTTCTCATTTTTCATCTCGATTTTTTGTGCATCCATTTCTGATTTAATATTGTCTACCCCGTCATAGGTATCGTCAACTGTTTTGATTCCAAAATATCCAACAATACTTGATGCACAGATTAAAACAATTACAGACATAATAATTGAGGATATAATTACTCTTTTTCTGTCTATTAGTCTGCTGATTGGGACTTTTTCATCATATTCAGATGTTCTTCCAAGAAGATATGCAAGCATGAACTGAAATTGAGCTAAGACAATAAATAATATCGGAAGTGACATAATGATCATATGATAATAGTTGATTGGTCCAATCAGATGTACAATCAATGGAATGGTTCCAAATATACATAATGCTAATAAGATGAGAAATATGGCACACGAAAAAGTGGAATTTATCACAAAAGTCACAATTATGAATTCTAATGGTTCTCTTCTTTTAGTGCGCAGATAATACTGGTAAGATATGATAAACACAATAAACAGAACAAATGCTGCAAAGAGCATCTCCATTAAGTAGCAGGCTACAAAGAGTGTAAGTATCCCTAACAAACCAATTATGTGAGGCCAGTTAGGTATGCCTCTCCTGTATGCCATGCTTGTAAGAACGACTGTTACTGCAAGGATTGACAATAGTACCATCCCATTAATTGTCTGGCCAAATGAGTAAAATACCAAAAAATATGATACTATGAAAAGTGCAAATACAGGATACGTTATCTTTTTAATATAATGGAAGATATGATGACTTTCTTCTGATATAATAGCCTTTCTTGTCATAATACCTTGTTATTGAAGAACAACTATTTAAAAGTTCCATGTGCCTTGTAAGTAACGAACAGAATCTGCAACACAAAGCAAAATTAGAATTATTATATTGCAACAGAATCAATCAACTGCATTGATTGTACTATCTGGTTTATCTAATTGTACGAACTCAATTCCAGCTTCTTCAAAGAGTCTCTTGAAACTTTCATCAGGGTATTTGCCGTACGTGACAAATCGCTTTATACGGGCATTTGCAATCATTTTTGCACATAGAATGCACGGTGAATGAGTACAATATATTGTTGAATCTTCAGTCGACACACCATGTAATGCGGACTGAATTATTGCGTTCTGTTCGGCATGGATAGCACGACATATTTCATGGCGGGTACCTGAAGGGATCTCTTGTTCGTCTCGAAGACAGCCAAGTTCAAGGCAGTCTTTAACGCCTGCGGCAGCACCATTATAACCCGTACTAAGAATTCGTCTGTCCCTGACGATGACTGCGCCGACATTGTGACGAAGACAGGTTGATCTCTCTGAAACTAACATTGATATTTTAAGAAAATACTCATCCCATGCCGGTCTCTTTCTTGACAATTTGGTCAACCTCTTCGTACATATCCTGAAATGTGTTATCATTAATCACGGTGTAATCAGCCAGAGCAATCGGTCCACCTTTATTGAGATTTTGTATCTCAGCAAAATCCCTTTGGATACATACTTCTGGTTTCAAAGGTCTTACTGTTCTTCTGGATAATCTTTTCCTTCGTGTATCAGAAGGTGTGAAAATGTGAACAATTACCATGTTCTCTTTGAATTCCTGATAGAGATGCAGATACTCTTCCATACTGTAAAGACCATCAATAACTATATGGCCTCGTTTAATAGCTTCCCTGATTTTTGGAAGATTTAATCGAGCGTATGCACCCATTCCGTATTTCTTTCTCAACTGCTCACGAATCTTTCTCTCGTTATCTTCATTCTCTTCGAGCCCTTCTTCGCGAACCCGCTCCATAGTTATATCTCCAAAGTAGATTTTTGTGAATTCTAGTTTAGCGAGATAATTGGCAATTGTTGTTTTGCCTGCTCCAGCCATCCCAACTATGGCAAATATTTTATTCATGATATGTGATAATGATGCAAGCTATTTAAATGTTATTCATCATTACATAAGTTATTTTCTTCTCTGAAATTTTCCGGAAATTCTTCAGTATTTCCTTTGGATATGGCTTTGTATTGGCAAAATTAGGATCCAGTGTGTTTTTGTTAGTGTATTGCTGAATTGAGTATTTTTTTGCCCCTTTTAAGAATTCGCTTATATCAATCATATCTTGTTCATCAACGATCCCAGGAACTACAGTAGTACGAAACTCATAGTCATTTGCCCGCATGATCATATCTCTACTCTTTTCAAGAGTTGCTACATCAACAGGAACCAATGTTGCTTTCTCATACCTTAAAGGCGATGTTTTGATATCCATGGCAATATAATCTAAATGTGGAAGTAGGTCAGATATTACATCAGGTCTTGTACCATTAGTGTCCAACTTAACCAAATATCCAAATTCTTTGGCTTTTAGAATAAATTCTTTTAAATCCTTGTCAAGAGTAGGTTCTCCACCAGTTATGCAAACAGCGTCCAACCATTTCTTATTTTTTTTGAGAAAAGAATAGACTGACTGAGGATCTAAATCCTCGCCAGTATTATTTACAAGATCAGGGTTGTGACAAAAAGGGCATCTGAAGTTGCAACTGCCAAAAAATACAGTGCAGGCTACCTTGCCCGGGTAGTCCACAAGCGTCGTCTCAGCTAATCCCTTGATATGCATGGGACTATCTGCTTCAATTCATCTGGTGATGTAGCAGTTTTTACAACATTTTGTTCCTTATCCAAAAAGAGGATTGTAGGCACAGGCAGACTTCCATCATCATTTCTTTTGATCTGGTCTTTAAGGTCTTTGTAATAATTACGGAATTCCTTAATGTCATCGTTGTCTGCAAGGTTATAGACCGTACCTTTTAGGTCATGTTCTGCCAAGATTAATTTTGCACTTTCACATTTTTGACATGAGGGCATGGTGAAAATCTTGTAGCTCATGATTCCTCCATCGGACTCGGATGCAACCTGAGAAACTGGAGCCGACGCATCAAACGAGGGTGCAGATGGTGCGGAACCCGATGTTGTTGTGTCAGATAAAACAGAAGATGCTGAAGCACTAGCCGAAGAACCAACTGAAGAACCAGCTACAGCGCTTTCAGATGTACCTGCGTTGGCAACAGTAGCTGAATCGGATGCAGTACCCGCAATATCTGATCTGGTTTCAGAGGCAGTATCTGTCGTAGTTTCTGATTCAACAGAGCTAACTTGACAAGCTGGGCTTTGAGCAGTTATTTCTTCCTTTTTCTTGAAGTCGTGGTGTGTTTTAAAAGTAACACGATCTTCAAACTCTGATTTTTTACCTTTATTCCAATTTTTCACAGGCCTGTAGTAACCTACAATCCTTGAATAAACCTCAGTTACAGAACCGCATTGTGGACACTCTGGTTCTTCCCCAGTTATATACCCATGGTCTGAACAGACGCTAAAGGTAGGCGTAACAGAGAAATAAGGTAATTTTGTGTTATAAGCTATCTTCTTAACTAATTCCATGCAACTCTGTCCATTGGCCATCTTTTCACCAAGGAATGTGTGAAACATTGTACCCCCAGTATAAAGTGGTTGGATATCATTCTGGTGCTCAAGGGCTGTAATCAAATTTTCCGTGTGATTCACAGGCACCTGGGTTGAATTTGTCAAGTAAGGTTCACACTTTCCAGAGGTTTTGATATCTGGATACATTTCCTTATCGAGTTTAGCTAACCTATAAGAAGTACTTTCAGCTGGTGTTGCTTCAAGATTATATAGATTCCCTGTTTCCTGTTGGTATCCTCGGATGATATCCCTCATCTTTTCCAGAGCTTCAATCGCAAAAGCCTTTCCTTCCTCAGTCATAATGTCTTTACCTAGGAAATTCAGAACACATTCATTCATACCAACAAGTCCAATCGTCGAAAAATGATTCTTAAATGTTCCAAGATATGCTTTGGTATATGGCATGAGTCCAGTTTCAAGATTCTTCTCAACCATTTTCCTCTTGATTTCAAGGGAATCCTTAGCAATGTCCATATAGTGCTTAAGTCGCTTATAGAAATCCTCTTTGTCTTTTGCTTCATATCCAAGCCTGTTGAGGTTCATTGTAACAACCCCAACTGAACCTGTAGAGTCTCCCGGACCCCACATACCTCCTGGTCGGTTCATTAGCTCAAGAGTATTTAGATTCAGCCTGCAGCACATTGCCCTAATCGATTTTGGATCTAGGTCACTTCCGACATAATTCTGGAAGTAGGGTGTGCCGTATTTTGCAGTAACTTCAAAGAGAAGTTTTGCATTATCGCTTTCCCACTCAAAATCTTTGTAAAGATTATAGGTTGGAATCGGGAATGTAAATATCCTGCCTTTTGAATCTCCATCTTTCATTACTTCCAGGAAAGCTTGGTTTATCATGTCCATCTCTTTCTGGTAGTCCCCATAAGTTGTGTCTAATTCTTTTCCACCCACGATTGCTTTCTCTTCCTTCATATCTTCTGGTACTGTCCAGTCAAAAGTTAGATTTGAAAATGGCATCTGGCTTCCCCATCTCGACGGGATGTTAAGTGAGAATACAAGCCTCTGCATGTTCTGCTTAACCTGTTTGTAGGAAAGATTATCTGACCTTACGAATGGTGCAAGAAGAGTATCAACACTTGAGAATGCCTGTGCACCGGCAAATTCCATCTGCAGGCAGCCAATATAATTGATCATCTGGCTCACAACAACATCCATGTGTTTAGCTGGTTTTGTATCAACTTTGTTCGGAACATTTCCAAAACCCATTTTCAGAAGATTCTTTAATGACCAACCGGCACAGTACCCAACAACACCATTGGACAAATCATGTATATGAAGATAGCCCTTAACATGTGCATCTTTCATTTGAGGTGTGTAGATTTCATTAAGTACATAGTTAGCGATTACTTTTCCTGCTGTATGGAGCATTAAACCTGAAAAAGAATAATCTGTATTGCTGTTCTCTTTGGTACGCCAATCAGACTCGTCAAGGTATTCACTGATGGTGTTTTCAACATCAAGGAAGGTCGCTTTTGTCTCACGTACTTTCTCATGCTGGTGCCGGTATAATATGTAAGCTTTAGCTGTATCTGAGAAACCAGACTTAATTAGGACTCTTTCGATAATATCCTGGATTTCCTCGACTGTTGGGACAGCTTTTTCATCAAATTGATAATCGATGATTGTTAGAGCTTTATCAGTAAGTTCATCAGCAATCTTTTGGTCTTCTCCACCAACTGACTTTGCAGCATTAAAAATCGCTTTTGATATTTTTTCCTTATCAAAGGGGACAATCCGTCCATCTCTCTTTCTTATGTTTACCATTTTTATCCTCCTTTTTTCGTCAATTTTGTTACTTCTTTCTGAAATTCTTCAACATCTTCAAAGTCACGGTAGACAGACGCAAATCGAATATAAGCGACCTTATCTGCTTTTTTCAACTTACGCATGATGCTATTTCCAATAACTTTGCTTGGAATTTCAGTGGAGTTCTTGTTAAGCAACTCGCTTTCAATTTCGTCCACGATGTCCTTCATCCTTTCCATGGACACAGGACGTTTTTCTAGAGCACGCATAACGCCTTTCTCAACTTTGGCTTTATCAAATGGCTCTCTTGCCTGATTTTTCTTAATCACAATAAGATTTATGCTTTCAATACGCTCATAGGTCGTAAAGCGTTTATTGCATGATAAACACTCTCTTCGTCTTCGGGTTGCGAGGCCGTTTTCAGTGTCCCTTTTATCTACAACCTTATTGTCATTTTCCGAGCAAAACGGGCATTTCATAGTTTTTCACGAGCACAACATATTGTGGTCGGCATGAGCCCACACCACAACTTGCAGTGTATGTCATAATTCCAGGTGTTTAAATATTTATTGGTACTCCAGTATAGTTTTTTGCAACTATATTGTATAATTATGATGATGAAAAAAATGTAATGAGGTATTGATATTGGCTTGTAAAAGCCCGTAAAATGTGGCTAAAGACAGACACATAACTCAAAAAAACCTAGACTGTAACTACACAGTGAGTTAAGGACAGTGAGTTAAGGACAGCATAAATTTTAAATACCACAAAACAAATTATATATGTATGACTGGCGTCCTTGGAAGCATAGGTAATGATAATGAACCTTATGCATTAGTCATAGGCGTTATTGCTATAGTGTCAAGCGTTTTCTTCCTCCTTCAGAGATATGGTATGATCATCGTAACTCTTCCAATTGATATTACAGATGAGCAATATCTGATGTTCTTTGCTATTTTTGCTCTGTTGTCAGGCATAATCCACCTGTTCACTACTATCGGCCTGATTGGTACAGGAAATTAAAATAATCCAATTATCAGTAGAAATCATTTTAAAATAGTGTCGGATCTATGTCCAGTGATCAATCTAAATTCATCCGCTCAAAAAGATCTGATTCATATGACTTTGGACACTCATATAATTTACATGGTTCTGGTCTACTATTATAAATACTGCAGTCCCCTACATGGTCCAGATTTGGGCAAGCATTCAAGATTCTTCCATCCAATAGCTCTAAAGTAGATGATATGCCCGTATCTGGGTGCGAACCGCAACAGTACTCAATTTTATATTCAATGTTACACTTATAACAGTCATCCATAAGAAATACTACCGGACAGTAGTATATAAATGAATTTGTCCTTTGCCGAATTTGGATAAATTTTTACTGAGAAATTATCCGCATAACATCGACCATCCTATTAGAATATCCCCATTCATTGTCATACCAAGCGATTACCTTAATTAGACAACCATCAAGAATGTCTGTGAGGGTCGAGTCAAAAATACATGAATGTGGGTTCCCTATTATGTCTGTAGACACAAGCGGCTCATCGCTGTACTCCAGTATTCCTTTAAGATGATATTTACTTACCTCATGGAAAATATGGTTAACCTCGTCCTTTGTGACAGATTTGCATGTGTTACATCCAAAATCGACGATGGAACCATCTGGGGTTGGTACTCTTATCGCCATCCCATTGAGCTTTCCGTGAAGACTAGGAATAACATCTGACACTGATCGGGCGGCCCCTGTTGTGGTGGGTATGATATTTATGGCAGCAGCTCTTGACCTCCTAAGGTCAGAATGCGGTGCATCAAGTATTCTCTGGTCACCAGTATAGCTGTGGACTGTTGTCATAAAACCATGGATCACTCCAAAATTGTCATTTAATACTTTGACAATTGGTGCAAGACAGTTGGTTGTGCATGAAGCATTAGAGATTATATGATGTTCATCTTTCTTGTACTCGTGTTCATTGACTCCTTTGACAATCGTGAGGTCTACTCCTTTTCCAGGCGCTGATATCAATACTTTCTTTGCTCCAGCTTCAAGATGCTTTGCTGCTCCCTCTCTCGTCCGAAAGAATCCTGTTGATTCAACAACAACATCAATTGCTAAGTCTTTCCATGGAAGCTTTGATGGGTCACGTTCAGCAAAAACCCTTAGTTTTTTACCATCGATGAACAATGCATCGTCTGAATGAGTCACTTCGTGATTGAAAGTCCCGTGAATAGAGTCATATTTTAGAAGATGAGCAAGTGTTTCAGTATTAGTAATATCATTTATTGCGACTATGTCGCCAAATCCCTGCTGTAGAGCAGCTCGATAAACCATTCGACCTATACGGCCAAATCCGTTAATTGCAATCCTAACCATAATTACACCCCTTTTTTTCGGCCATACGCATCTGGATACGATGTGCCAATAGATGTCAGAACGGATGTTAGAACGTTTCCGTTGACAGCTATGCTGTAATCTAATGAATGCTTATATAAAAAGACTTCGGCATTAGCAGTATCTCCGATTGGTTCTCTGACAGATACTTATGCACGCACAATCTATGCCGCCAATTATGGCGGCAGACGGACATCTGTTTATCAGATGTCCTATGACCCACCCCGGACGGGGCGTCCCCCGGGTCGTTTTGC
>JAIPIC010000034.1 GCA_021734865.1 Candidatus Woesearchaeota archaeon
TTGGGTAACAAATATATGCAAAGCAGATTTTGGGACTGTAAATTACTCTATTTACAGTAAATTCTTCTTTGCAAAAAGGATTCATCGTTGTGTTTCTCCGTCGATGAATTTTGACATAAATTTTGCTTTTTACAAAGAAAAACCATTTAACCCACTTAAGCTGACTTTACACGGGCAAACCAAAAAAACAGATTTTTATTTCAAAAAGATCTGATGTAACCAGATGTAACCACTCCCATTTATAAAGTGAGATCGTTTTTATTTTTTTTAATTATTAAGCCCCATCAACACACATTACGCGCATCATACTTTCACATTAAAATATACATTTGTACACGGTTAATATTATTAAGAATCATCTTACCCGCAAAGCACACTTACAAAAGTTATAAAAATAATAGTCAATTCACACGAATAAAAAACATGAGGGGATCATATGACTATCAGCGTATTAAGGAATTTAAAAGATTACGAAACCAAGAAAGAAAGTGAACTTGCTGCTCAGATAGAAGAATCTGAAAATGAACTCGCTGACAAGGTAGATAGACTAAAAGAAGAAGTCCAGGAATTCGAGAATGAACAAAAGCAAAAGTACAATCTGGCATTGAATGAAGCTGAAAAAGATGCAGAAAAAGAATCACGGGCTATTACAAAATCATACGAGAATAAAATAAGGGAGATTAAGCAAAAGGGTTCTGCAAACAAAACAGAAGCAGTTAATTTAATTCTTAAGGAACTGATATCAAATGTCTGAGACAATAAAAGAAATTAAGTTTTATATCCCTTCTGATAGGAAAGAAGAAATAATCAATGCTCTGCATGAGAAAGGTATTTGCCAGATTAAAAAGACTGTCAAAGACATTCCAGACATGTGTAAAGAGATGACATTAATTAAAAAAGATGTGGATAAAATTCACGAAAAACTGCTTGAACATAAACCATTCATTAATATTGAGGGCGGCATCAAAGCATTATTTAATCCATCAGCTCCAAAAAAGTTTGAGTCAGTCCGAAAAAAAAACTGGTTGAAAGACCTAAAAAACCAGTTAAATACAATAGGAATTAAACTTTTAGAACTCGAATCAGAACTTGAAAGCACAGAAGAAGCCTTAGATAACAACCGAAATATCATTTCGGCCTTAAAATTACTTCCAAATATTCCTACTAATGAATTTAACGAAACAAATAATTTAAAATGGGAAATTGGGATCATACCCCAAGATGCTGTACCCTTGCTTGAAATGGACAAGGCGATTGCAGTCATTGAACCTATTAATCTTTCAGAGTCTTTGATATGTATGATTGACATGAAGGATTCTCATACATATAAGTCACTGCAGGAAAATGGTTTTAGACCTTTAGAATTTCCCCGAACTGACGAGAAACCGGGTAAGATTCAGAAGGAGCTTCATGACGAGAACTCTGGTCTTAGAAAGAAGATAATGATTATCAAGAAACAGCTGAAACAGCTTGCAATTGATAATGAAAGAGAATTTGCAATATATTCAGAAGAATTGAGAATTGAAGCAGAAAGGCTGGATGTACTAGCCAATCCAGATGAATCATCATGCTTCTCTATTCAGGAAGCTTGGGTCCCTGAAAAAAACCTCGATAAGTTTAATGCACTTCTCAAAAAATACAGTTCAGACTACCTATACGAAGAAGATGAGAAAGAGGACGGTCCCACTCTATTAAAGAACAGCAAACTTGCAAAACCATTCGAACTAATCACTGGTCTTTACTCCTTACCAAAATACAAAAGATTTGATCCAACAATCTTCATCGCATTTACATTTCCATTATTCTTTGGTATTATGCTTACTGATGTAGTCTATGGTATCGCACTTACATTATTTGCATATGCTCTTGTAAGGGGAGTAGGCAAAAATGATGAAGGCATCAGAAATTTTTCGATGCTTCTGGTTTTATGTGGAATATCTACCATCGTCATGGGCGCAGTATTTGGAAGTTATTTCGGAAACTTTTTTCAGATGATAGGTCTAAAAGTGCCACTTATATTGGATTCAATGAAAGATATTATGCCTATGATCGCAATTGTGCTAACAATAGGCTTGATCCACATGACAATGGGTCTTGTTGTTGGTTTTATGGAAAATCTAAAGCAGAAAAAAGTAAGAGACGCTTTTGCTAATCAAGGTGTATGGTTATCATTTGTTATGGCGATAGTATTCCTGGTAACATCAATGATGGTTACAATCCAGTCATTGCAGATGATAGGATTTGCATTTCTGGGATTGGCTGTTTTAATGCAGTTTGGATTCAATTATCAAAAAGACGGACCAATAAGTGCGGTTCTTTCATTATTTAATTTCAGTGGTTTCCTTGGAGACCTGTTTTCATACATAAGGATAATGGCACTGGCAATCGGTACTTCAGGGATTGCTCTGGCAGTTAATTTCATGACTTTCCTTGCAAATGATATGATCCCCTATGTTGGAATCATATTCGCGATCATAGTTTTCGTAATTGGTCATCTGTTTAATATGGCCATGAATGGACTGGGAGCATTTATTCATACACTTCGTCTGCATTTCTTGGAGCACTTTTCCAAGTATTACGACGGCGGAGGACAAGAATACACTCCTTTTTACGCTAATCGAAAACTCACTAGATATGAGGTGGAATAAAAAATGGTAGTAGGAATGGGGACTGCACTGGCAGTCGTAGGAGCAGGAATCGCATTAGGGGTTCCTGGAATTTGTTCTGCTATTGGTGTTAAGGCAGCAGGAGTAACAGCCGCAGCAGCAGTCGCAGAAGACAAAGAGAACTTCAAGAACGCATTGGTTCTTCAGGCTCTACCTCAGACACAGGTTATCTATGGCTTTATTACAGCATTATTTATAGTCATGGGAGCTGGTCTGCTAGGAACAGCTAAAGAAGTCAGCACTGAACTTGGACTAGTATTCATTGCAGCAGGTCTGATAGTCGCACTAACAGGCGCATCATCTATCCTTCAGGGTATGGTCTCAAGTGCTGGAATTGCATCATGTGCAAAGAATCAAGAAGCTTTTGTACCAAGTCTTGTATTTTCAGGACAGGTTGAAACACCAGCAATCTTTGGATTCATCTGTGCATTGATTGTATTAGTTGTAGGACTTGGCGTTCTAGGGTGAACAAGATGGAAATTGTAGGGGATGTTGACAAATTTAAGGAGCGCCTTGATAAAATATATCAGAAAAGGCTGGATAATCAGCTTGCTGATATTAAGGAAAGAGACGCAAAGATAACTGCTATTGTCAGTCAGAGGAAGCAGGACATTAAATCCAGTTTCAAACTGAGAACAGAAGAGGATGCAGCACTACTTAAGCGTAAAGTCATTAATAGTGAAAAATTCAAGGCCAAACAGGAATTTGAAAAAACTCGCGAAGAAATTATCTCAGAGGTTTTTGACGCAGCAATTAAGAAGGCACCTGAATTTGTCAAAACAAAATCCTACATAAATTATGTCAAGGCGAACCTGCCAAAGTCCACTACAGTCGTTCTAAGACTTAACAAGGAATTGGCAAAAGAATTCAATGGTAAAACCTCGATCGACAATGACATAATAGGAGTCCAGGCTGTGGACGGCAAAGTCATATACGACTTCACTGTGGCAGGACTTATCGAGGCAAAATACGAATCACTTCGAGTAGAAGTGGATAATGTACTATTTGGCAACTAAAATGATGGAAGAAATTATGCAGGCATTAGGAGGAGGACCAATATTAATATTGACCTTTGTATTCTTATTGATAATATCAGTAATGACATACTTAATCCTGCACATAAGGCCCGTAATGCCTTATCTTTACCTTTCAGCCATCATTCAGAGTAGGAGCAAATCTATGCTTAATCAGGGTAAGATGAAACAGATTTCAGAAGCAAAGAGCACAAAAGATATGCTGAGTATGCTTTCAGATACACTTTATGCTGATGAATCTTGTGAAAATGTGACCCTTTCAAAGATGCACAAACATTTTGAGGAAGCATTCCAGATGCATCTGAAGGAAGTATACGATCTTTCACCAGTACAAATGAGAAAATTGTTGGATATGTATATGATCTTTCAGGAAGCATCAATCATCAAGATGCTCTATAAAGTCAAGAAGTTCAAAAAACCACTTGATAAGGACTTGGTTTATCCTGTAGGTATGATCACCGATAAATTACTTCATAAGCTAATCAACGTTGATTCCATTGAAGAATTCTGCGGTTATCTTTTTAATACGCCTTATCATAAGGTACTTATCAAGAGTCATGAGGTTATGGAAGAATTTGATACAGCAGTGGATAACATTACCATCGAAACAATAATTAAAAATCTGGAAACACTCAAAATCCAGGATAAGCAATTAGTATATGAAATCCTTGATACGATTGTTGATATAAAGAATATCAATATGTCACTGCAGAGCCTTACACGTGGTAATATCCTGCCTTTAATAACAAAAAGAGGGTCTCTGGATTCCAATAAACTTAGTACATTCAAAAACATTGATGAGCTGGTCACATATCTTGAAAAGACCAAATACAAAGAAAATGTCAAATCAGCAGCTGAATCATATAAAAACGACAAGTCAGTTATGCATTATGATATCGAACTGAATCGATATCTTAAGTCTTTCATAGGAAAAAACAGGATGCTCAATCCACAGGGCGCATTTAATGTGTTTTCATACATAATATCACTCGAGATTGAGAAAAGAAACCTATTTACGCTATCAAAAGGGGTAGCATCTGGCTTTTCGAGCCAAGAAATCATGGGGATGGTAATATGATCGCATTAGGCAATAGGGAGTTTATTATTGGCATGAAAATGTGCGGAGTACAGAACTCTCATGTAATTGAAAGAAGAGAAGAATGTACATCCCTAATAAAAGAACTTAGCAAAGACGAATTCATAATTGCAAACGCATCAATCGTTGATATGGTCCCTGAATTAAAGTCATTCAGGAATCTTGCGACATTGCCGGACGATGTCAAAGAGTTTGACTCAATAGACGATTTAAAATACATAATTAAGACAGCAGTAGGAATTGAACTTGAGGTGGTTTAAAGTGAAACCAAGAATATCAGTAATATCAGGCCCAGTTGTGGTTGCAGATAACATGGCAGGGGCTAAGATGTATGACGTAGTGAGGGTTGGAAAAGAAAAATTATTAGGAGAAATCATCCAGCTCGATCATAATAAAGCAATCATACAGGTTTATGAAGAAACAACAGGACTAGCACCAGGAGAACCAGTGGAAAATACTGGAATGCCCTTATCAGTTGAGCTAGGTCCAGGAATGCTTAAAGGCATCTATGATGGTGTTGCTCGTCCGCTTAGCGAACTGGCAAGCCAGTCAGGCAATTTTATTGCTCGTGGAATTCAGGCCAATAGTATTGATCATGAGAAAAAATGGGACTTTAAACCAGTTGTTAAAAGTGGAGATGAAGTCAAGGAAGGGGACATTCTTGGAACCATTCAGGAGACTACTCTAATTGAACACAGGATCTTAGTTCCAGAAGGCGTATCAGGAAAAGTATCTGGCATCAAGGCAGGCAAATTCACAGTCAAGGAAAATATTTGCAAGGTAGGCAAAGACTCAGTCCAGATGTCACAAAAATGGTCCGTAAGAAGGCCAAGAAAATATGAAATTAAACATAAACCATCAGTCCCACTTGTAACAGGTAGAAGAATATTCGATACTTTCTTCCCAATTGTAAAAGGTGGTACTGCAGCTATCCCAGGACCGTTTGGAGCAGGAAAAACCGTGACACAGCAGGATCTAGCAAAATGGTGCGACGCAGAGATAATTGTATATATCGGTTGCGGAGAGCGTGGAAACGAGATGACAGAAGTACTCACAGAGTTCCCTGAATTAACAGATCCAAATACAGGCAAGCCATTAATCGAAAGAACCATTATGATAGCAAATACTTCAAATATGCCAGTTGCTGCAAGGGAAGCTTCTATCTATACTGGGATTACAATCGCAGAATATTTCAGAGACCAGGGATACAATGTTGCGCTAATGGCAGATTCAACCTCCAGATGGGCTGAAGCAATGAGAGAGATTTCATCCAGACTCGAAGAAATGCCTGGTGAAGAAGGATATCCAGCATATTTAGCATCTCGATTGGCTCAGTTTTATGAGCGAGCAGGTCTTGTAACCACCTTAAATGGAAATCAGGGAAGTGTATCCGTTATTGGAGCTGTTTCTCCTCCAGGAGGAGATTTCTCAGAACCAGTCACTCAAAACACTTTGAGAGTTACTAAAGTGTTCTGGGCTCTTGATGCTCCTTTAGCATACAGAAGACATTTCCCTGCAATAAATTGGCTAACAAGCTATTCATTGTATTCAGATATATTAGATGAATATTATGATAAGAATGTCAGTAAAAACTTTAATACTCTTAGACGAAAGGCAATGCAATTGTTGCAAAAAGAAGCTGAATTGCAAGAAATCGTTCAGTTGGTCGGTCCAGATGCACTTCCTGAGGATGAAAAAGCAGTTATCTACATTACAAAAAGCCTTAGAGAAGATTATCTACAGCAAAATTCATTCCATGAGGTTGATGCATACTGTTCAATGAGTAAGCAAAATGCAATCCTTGAACTCATACTGTGGACTTACGATCAGACACTCTTGGCAATTAAAGATGGTATCAAAGTCAGCCAAATCAGTGCACTTCCAGTCAATGAAAAGATTGCTAGGGTCAAATATGACAAAGACGCTGAAAAGGAAATAGATAACATCAGAAAGGAATTCGAGTCCGCAGTCTCTAAACTGGAGGGATCACTATGATAAAAGAATACACTTCAGTTGTTGAAGTTAAAGGCCCATTAATGATCGTGGATAACGTATCAGATGTAGCTTACGGAGAACTTGTTAGGATTAAGACTGCATCAAATGAAGACAGAACAGGACAAGTGCTTGAAGTACAAGAAAATAGGGCTATTGTCCAGTTGTTTGAAGGCACTTCCGGTATTGATACGCAAATCACCAAAGTTAAATTTATCGGAGAAACTATGAAAATTGGAGTATCCGGTTCAATGCTCGGAAGAGTATTTTCAGGTGGAGGCATACCAATAGATGGCCAATCCAAGATTGTGGCCGAGAAAAGAATAGACATCAATGGAGCTGCTATCAATCCTGAGAGAAGGATAAACCCAGCAGATTTCATCCAAACAGGAATAACAACCATAGATTTGATGAATACTCTTGTACGTGGTCAGAAATTACCTATCTTTTCAGGATCAGGTCTTCCACATAACCAGCTTGCAGCTCAGATAGCAAGACAGGCAAAAGTACTTGACGACAGCTCAAATTTCGCTGTGGTTTTTGCAGCAATGGGTATCACTAATGAAGAAGCGATATTCTTTAGGGAAGAACTTCAAAAGACAGGTTCAATGGAAAACGCTGTAATGTTTCTCAATCTTGCAAATGATCCCACTATCGAAAGGATTATCACACCAAGATTAGCTCTGACGACAGCTGAATATCTTGCATTCGAAAAGGATATGCAGGTACTGGTCATTCTTACAGATATGACCAATTACTGCGAAGCTTTGAGAGAGATTTCAGCAGCACGTTCAGAAGTACCTGGAAGAAGGGGATATCCTGGATATATGTATACTGATCTTAGTACAATATACGAAAGGGCAGGTAAAATCCAAGGAAAAACTGGATCAGTAACACAAATTCCTATCCTCACAATGCCAGACGATGATATTACACATCCGATTGCAGACCTTACTGGATATATTACTGAAGGACAATTTGTTCTGTCAAGAGATCTGCACAGAAAGGGAATCTATGCTCCTGTTGATGTGCTTCCTTCTCTTTCACGTCTAATGAAAGGCGGAATAGGAAAAGGAAAGACTCGGGAAGATCACAAAGAAGTATCCGATCAGGTATATGCTTCATACGCAAAAGGTAGAGAATTAAGAGATCTTGTTGCAGTTATTGGAGAAGAATCACTGGATGACTTGGACAAGATGTACCTTAAGTTTGCTCAAGGTTTTGAAGATCTCCTTGTAAAACAAGGATATGATGAAGATAGAAGCATAAAAAAATCGCTTGGCATTGCCTGGGCTCTCTTGCGTGATTTGCCAAGAGCTGAACTGAAAAGGATCAGCTTAACCAACATTGAAAAATACCTTAAAACTGATGTACATACAGATGCGGTAGGTCATGATGTTATGGTTGGTCCTTCAACTGCTGGAAGCAGCGCGGATCTTGATTCAAATTTAGGGAAATTCGTTAAGAAGAGAAAATGAGTGTAAAACCAACACGTATGGGTCTATTGTTGACTAAGAAGAAGCTTAAATTAGCTTCCAAAGGCTACAAACTACTTAAAGAGAAGCGTGATGCGCTTGTTATGGAGTTCTTTAAAGTACTGAAGGAAATAAAAGCACTTCGTAAAGACGTAGCTCAAAATGTCTCAGATGCCCAAAAATCTCTCTTCAGAGCTCAAGCTGCTCAAGGAGTTGCCTCAATTGATAGACTCACATTTGGTTTATCTCAAGAGGCCCACATTGAGGTAAAACAGCGCTCCATAATGGGTGTCAAGGTGCCTGATATCAAGAAGGTAGAAACCAGCTCAGAATGGTTTACTGCACTCGACTCTTCACCTGAACTAGACAGTAGTGTAGTAAAGTACAGGGAAGCTTTCCCTTCACTCATAAGACTTGTTGAAAAACAGCTTGTACTTCAACGTTTAGCAGATGAAATTCAAAAAACTAAACGCAAAGTCAATAGTCTAGAATACTTGATAATTCCAAGTCTTGAAGGAATCAAATCAATGATCAATTTTAAACTTGAGGAAAGAGAAAGGGAAGATTTCACTAGACTCAAGAAAATTAAAGAGAAAATAAAATAATCCTTTAGACCTAAAGGATGCTTTTGATTACGTAGTAATCGAGAGTGGTACTGTTTTTAATCCACATTTTCAATGATAAATGGCCTGTTTTCAGACCATATTTTTTTATAATTGAAAGACAAGAAGCCTGTTTTCAGACCATAAATATCATTACAATTTAGGAGGAATGTAGTTAGCAGAATGAAAAGCACAGATTTACTTAAGGGTATATTAGGAAGCGAAGAAAGGGCTGAACAATTAGTTGAAAAAGCCCAGACAGATGCAGAATCAAGAATAGCGCAAGCTAGATTGGAAATGCAACAAGAAATAAAGAATTCAAAGACCAAGCTTATATCATATCGAGAAAGATATTGGAAAAAACAGAATAAAAAGATAGATAAAAAGGTTGCAGAGATAGCTGAGGACTCTAAGAAAGAGTGTGAGATTCTTAGCAGAAAAGTTGATCATAGGATGCTCGACGCAGCTGAATACATTACAACTGAATTTAACAAAAGATTAAAATGCTAAAAACACAAGAAATGTCCAAAGTCTTTATGGTAATACCTAAAGACCGATTTGAGAAGACTGTCGATACATTGTATAAACTGAAAGTCTTCCATATAATAGAACATACAAAAACTGATGAGTATGATATAGGCTCACCTATACTTGGAACAGATATCCTATCAGACATTCAGGTAAGAATCAGGTCAATTGCATCACAGTTGAAGATCAATCTTCAAGAAGATATACAAGATCCATTATATAGTGGCTTTGTTAATGAAATACCCACGCAGATTATTAAATTACATAACGAAGTAAGTGATATAATTAAGGATATTAAAAAATGTGAAGATAAAAAGCGTTCCCTTAACCAGGAATTGAAAGTCCTTGAGACACTTGATCTCTTTACTGATTCCGCTGAAATATTTAAAAAATCCTCACATATTGTATACCGATTTGGTATGATTCATGATCTTGATGAGGATGCTCTTATTCTTGAGAATGAACATGAGCTAAAAACAATCGAAGGTCAGCCCCATATTCTGATCTTTGCCAAAAAGAAAGATGAGAAACACCTCGATGAAATTTTGGGCAGTTACAAATTCAAGTCTTTCGAAATTGAAAAATATGCGTCAGACAAAAGAAAATTAATCAGGAAGGAGTTAGAACAGAACTTATCTCAGACCAACGAAGATATCCTTCAGTGCAAAAATCAGCTTGTTCTTCTTTCAAAAATGTGGAAGAGGAAACTGCAGACATTTAACACAATAGTCTCTGAAAAACTAGAAAAATACAACCTACCTTTATCGATGGGAATCACGAAGCATTCATATTTTATTAAGGCATATGTCCCGACGGATATATTGTATAAAGTTAAACACCAACTCTTTATTGCAACTGACAGAAAAATAATCTTTAAGATTGAAAACTTACATCATAGCGATAATGTTCCGGTCAAACTCAAGAACCCTGCAGTTGTAAACTCATTTGAATTTTTCCTTAAATTGTTTGCTCTTCCAAAATATGGCGAAATAGACCCAACAATGTTTATATTCCTCTCGTTTCCCTTCTTTTTTGGATTTATACTGGGAGATGCTGGGTATGGGATTATAAGCTTTTTAATATTCTGGTTTCTAAAAAAGAAAATGCCACAATATGCAAAATTCTTCAATATATTATTGCTATCCTCAATATCCAGTATAATATTTGGATATATCTTCGGAGAATTTTTTGGTGGAGCTGATGTATTTGGACTATTTACACTAACTGTGTACTTCAACAGAGAACTCCAGATGATAGCATTATTGGTCATAGCAATAGCTATGGGTTTCATCCACGTCAATTGGGGTTTGATTGTTGGATTCACAAATGAATTGCGAAGCCATGGCTTGAAAAAAGCAATATATACCAAAGGTAGCTGGTGGCTACTTCAGATATCTGTGACTCTTATTGCGCTGTCATACTTAGGAATGATTAAAGCTCCAGTCACAATAGGTTACGCTTTGATGGCGATATCTGCAGTGATGCTATTTTTAGGCGAGGGGATAATAGGAATTATCGAGATTCCAGGAATTTTCACAAATTTTCTCTCTTACGGACGACTAATGGCAGTCGGAGCATCATCTGTCGGACTGGCAGTAGTCATCAATCAGCTTACAAGCCAAGTAATGACTGGATCCATATCGGGTTACATCATTGGAACATTGATTTTTATTTTGGGTCATACAATTAACCTACTGCTTGGGTGCATGGGTTCATTTTTACATTCATTAAGACTCCATTACATAGAATTTTTTACAAAATTCTATCACGGTGGAGGAACAGAATACAAGCCTTTTGGCACTAAATTGGAGGGATAAAAAATGGCATTAGATGGACTTGCAGCTGGACTCATAGGAATTTCAGCCAGCATAGCAATCGGAGCTACAGCTATAGCAGCAGCAGTAGCAGAAAAATCAATAGGGACAGCGGCAATTGGCGCTTTGGTCGAAAAAGAAGAATCTTTTGGTAAAGGGTTAATCCTAACAGTAATTCCAGAAACTCTTGTTATCTTCGGCCTAGTAGTTGCGATATTGCTAATAAATTTGATCGGAGCTCACTAAGATCCGATTAAATATTTTTAATTTGAGGTAAAAATGGGACTAGATAAACTTAATCAGGAGATTGAAAGTAGCGCCAGAAAAAAAGTCAGAACAATTAAAGCTAAGACTAAATCTGAGATTGACAAAATCTTAAATGATACACACGAAGAAATCAGACTGGCCAAAGAAGAGACAAAATCTCTCTTGATTAAGGAAGGAGCAAAAGAGATGAAATCTCGAATAGCATCTGCTGATAATGAAGCAGAAAAACTGTTACTTATGACTAAAAGACGGCTGATAGATAAAGCATTTGAATTGGCTATTGGCAATATCAAAGAACAAAATAATAAGGATGAAATTTTAACAGCTCTCCTTTCAAAAGCAAGGAAGGAAATAGATATTTCAGTGATATATTTGAACAGAGCTAATCAAATCAACCCAAACTTGGTTATGGGTATTGAAGTTAGAGAGGCAAAAATTATTGGTGGATTGATAGCTGAGAACAAAGATGGATCAATAAGGGTTGATTATAGTTATGAAACATTCATGGAGCAGATTAAGGCAGATTGCATACAGCAAGTAGCAGGAATACTCTTCAACAATTAAAAATGTTAAACAGGATGGAAATCGGGAAAGATGGACTAATACATAGTCTTGAAGATCTAAAATTCAGTGAATATCCTTACACATATACAAGGGTCGTAGCCATGAGATCCAAATTGTTCAAAAATCAAGATTATGACAAAATTCTCAAAATGTCAAATAACCAAATATTGAAACATCTGCAAGACAATGGATACGCAGATGAGATCAATAAACTCGCTCTTGAATACTCAGGCATCGAACTCATAGAAAGAGCAATAAATCAAAATTTAGCTGGCAATTTCAGCAAATTAACAAAGATTTGTGATGGTGCTCTAAAAGAACTGGTCATTATTTACCTTACAAAATTCGACATAGAAAACATTAAGACGATACTTAGAGGAAAAGATTCAGGAGTATCAAATAAAAAAATTGAGAACACATTTATACCTGTAGGTAGTATTTCTTCAGAGAAATTTAAGTCATACTTATTAAAAAGCGACGTTGAAGAAACGCTGAAGTGCATGGATTTCTTATCCAAATCTGCATTCAAGACAATATTGACTTATTACCAAAAAGACTCAAACTTGGTTCGAATCGAGAACTATCTTGATCGAGCATACTATCGTACACTATTTTTATTGTCAGACAAGATACCCAAACAAGGAAAAGTATTCAAGGAATATTTGACAAAACATCTTCAACTTTATAATATATTAACATTAATCAGACTCAAGAAAATAGGTGTCCCAGAAGATCGTATTAAAAACAATATGATATTGATATCTTCTGACGTGAAATTTGCCAGAACATCGTATATAAAAAGACTGATTGGTCTCAAATATGAAAATATGCTTCTTGAATTACATAAATCTTACTTTGGTAAATATATCGCAGCAGGAATGGATTATTATGAAAAAACAGGTTCTATTCTCATGATTGAAGTTGGACTTCAAAAAGCACTATTTGATCTGACAATTAAACTTCAACACCAAAATCCTGTCACATTGGACGTAATATTAGGCTATATGTTTGCAAAAGAAATCGAAGTAAGAAACTTGAGCATCATCATAAAAGGAAGACGCTTGAATGTTGACGAAGATTTCATAAAAAAACAACTTATAATAGGTGGATTAAGATGAGAATAGCAGTATTGGGAAGTTCAGAATTCACACTTGGATTTATGCTAACTGGCATAAAAGATATCATAGAGGTATCAGATAATCCAATCAATGAGATTAACAAGATACGTGAAGATCCAAATATTGGGATTGTAATAGTAGAACATTCAGTTTTAGATCAAATAGAAGAATTGGACAAAGAAGAAATTGAGGACAGTGTCTCTCCTGTTTTCATTTCCCTATCAACCAATATAGAACAAGACAGCCTGAAAAGACTAATAAAAAAGTCAATCGGCATTGATGTGTATAGGTGAAGATAATGAGTCAAGAAGCAAATCAAGGACATATTTACAGGATATCAGGACCAGTGATAATAGCCAAGGGAATAGAGGCAAATATGTACGATCTCGTAAGAGTTGGCATTGAAGGGTTAATGGGCGAAGTGATAGAGATTGAAGGTGATAAGACAACTATCCAGGTTTATGAAGATACTTCTGGTATTAAACCAAGGGAACCCGTAGTAAATACAGGACAACCGCTTAGTGTTGAGTTAGGCCCTGGACTTCTCACAAGCATTTATGATGGTGTTCAGAGACCATTACCAGCATTAAAAGAAGCTATGGGGGATTATATTCTTAGAGGAGCCGAATCACCGGGATTAGATCAGGATAAACTTTGGACTTTTAAAGCTACAGCCAAGCCGGGAGATATGATAAGCCAAGGTGATAAGATCGGAGAAGTAGAAGAAAGCCCAGGGATAATCCATACAATTATGGCTCCACGAGACTGTAACGGCAAGATAGAGAAAATCAATTCTGGAACATATAATGTCAATGACACAATAGGAGAAGTTGACGATGGAACAATATTAAAGCTTAAACAATACTGGCCTGTAAGACTGCCAAGACCAGTCAGTAAAAAACTGCAGCCAGACATACCATTAATAACTGGACAGAGAATACTTGATGGTTTGTTTCCCCTCGCAAAAGGTGGTACTGCAGCTATACCTGGTCCATTTGGAGCTGGAAAGACAGTTACACAACAAACACTTGCAAAGTGGTGTGATGCAGAAATAATAGTATATATTGGTTGCGGAGAGAGAGGAAATGAAATGACTGAGGTTCTCTCTGAGTTCCCGCAATTAACAGATCCAAAAACTCAGAAACCTCTTATGAACAGGACAGTACTTATTGCTAACACATCCAATATGCCTGTAGCTGCTCGTGAAGCATCAGTATATACAGGAGTTACAATTGCAGAATATTATAGGGATATGGGTTATAATGTTGCACTAATGGCAGATTCAACCTCGAGATGGGCAGAAGCAATGAGAGAAATATCTTCCAGGATGGAAGAGATGCCCGGAGAGGAAGGCTACCCTGCATATCTGTCTACAAGATTAGCACAGTTCTACGAAAGAGCTGGAAGAGTAATCCCTAAAGGAACAAAAAAAGAAGGCTCTGTCACAATAATCGGAGCAGTCTCACCTCCTGGAGGCGACTTTTCAGAACCAGTTACTCAGAACACTCTTAGAGTTACAAAAACCTTCTGGGCTCTTGATGCAAAACTTGCCCAGAGAAGGCATTTTCCTTCCATTAACTGGCTAACCTCTTACTCTCTTTACACACGATCTCTTAGAGAATGGTTCACTAAAAATGTGAGTGAGGATTACGTCAATCTGATTAGTGAAATCATGAAATTGCTCCAAGAAGAAGAAAAATTGCTTGAAATAGTCCAACTAGTGGGAACAGATGCCCTGCCGGATGATCAACAGCTAACTTTGGAAGTTACCAGAGGAATCAGAGAATTTTATCTCCAGCAAAACGCATTCCATGATGTTGACACTTTCTGCGAATTACAAAAAAGTGCAATGCTTATGAGAATAATACTAAAATATCGGGACCTTTCCAAAGATGCCTTGAAAAAAGGAGTTAGGGTATATAAACTCATAGGATTGAAATCAAAAAACAAGATAGCAGATGTCAAATTTGAAAAAGATTACGTTAAATTACTCAGCACAATCGAGAAGGATATGTCGTCTGAGATAGAGAGACTTGTAGGTGATCTCAAATGAAAGAGTACAAAACAATCACACAGATAGCAGGACCACTCATATTTGTGGAAAAGACAGATGTAATTGGTTATGGTGATCTGGTAAAAATTAAGTTATCAAATGGCACAGAAAAAAACGGACAGGTGCTTGACACATCTGAGGATATGGTTGTCGTACAAATATTTGAAGGTACATCAAATATTGGTAAAGGGGCAAGAGTAAAATTCTTAGGAGAATCTATTAAATTACCTGTCAGTAAGGATATGCTAGGAAGGATCCTTAGCGGATCAGGTAAACCAATAGACAAAGGACCAGAAATAATACCAGAAAAGAGACTGGGAATTGAAGGAGCAGCAATTAATCCATATTCAAGAGATAGCCCTGAAGATTTTATCCAAACAGGAATATCAACAATTGATTCTATGAATACGCTTGTTAGAGGACAGAAATTGCCTATTTTCTCTGGATCCGGACTTCCCCATAATGAGATCGCATTGCAGATAGCAAGACAAGCAAAAACGCTCAATAAGAAAGAAGATTTTGTTGTAATTTTCGCAGCTATGGGGATTACTAATGAAGAAGCACAGTACTTCATGGAAGATTTCAGAAAAACTGGCGCATTAAGTAGGTCCTTAGTATTTCTTAACCTTGCTGACGACCCCGCTGTAGAAAGGCTAATTACTCCAAGAATGGCCCTCACAGCAGCAGAATATCTGGCTTTTGAGCACGGAATGCATGTTCTGGTTATACTTACAGACATGACAAATTATTGTGAATCACTAAGAGAAATAGGTGCTGCAAGAGAAGAGATACCTGGACGTAGGGGATATCCAGGGTACATGTATACTGATCTAGCAGGCATCTATGAAAGAGCCGGAATGATTAAGGGGAAAAAAGGATCAGTTACTCAAATACCTATTCTTACAATGTTGGGAGACGATATAACTCATCCGATTCCTGATCTTACTGGTTATATTACAGAAGGACAAATCGTCCTTAACCGGGAACTTCACAGGAAAGGGATATACCCCCCTATTGATGTCTTACCTTCATTATCAAGGCTTATGAATCTTGGAATAGGGGAAAAGAGAACAAGAAAAGATCATAAGCAGGTTTCAGATCAGTTATATGCAAGTTATGCTGAAGGTCGAGATCTTAGGGGTTTAGTAGCCATTGTTGGAGAAGAAGCGCTATCAAAAAGAGATAGTGTTCTATTGAATTTTGCCGAGATCTATGAAAACCAATTTGTCCGGCAGAGTGACAGTGAAGATAGATCCATCCTAACTACACTAGACCTTGCGTGGGAACTGTTGGGGACAATTCCACTGAATGAATTGACAAGGATCAGTCCTGATTTAAAGAAAGAATTCGCTAAATCAGATGATTCATCTGAGAACGATACCAACGTAAGACCAAAATTCACGAAACCTCTTGAAGGATCAATTGATGAAACTGATAAGGATGATTAGATACATGAATATGTCGGAAGCTGGAACGATTGTAAAATTAATGATGGACGGAAATCTTGATTTTGTTCACTCAACAAAAGTTAACCTATGGGAAGGTTGTCGCACTAAGCAGGAACCAAAAATTGCTGCTGTTATGTGTTCAGATTCCAGGGTGCCCCACTACATATTCAACATAGATCCCCTTAATTGGATATTTACAATCAAGAATATTGGTAATCAACTATCCACTTGTGAAGGATCAGTAGAATATGCTGTTAACCACCTAAAAACACCAGTATTAGCAATTATTGGGCACTCAGATTGTGGAGCCATAAAAGGTGCGATCACTGATTATTCAAAAGAGTCTCCTGCAGTAAGAAGAGAACTGAGCACACTAAAGAAAGTAATCACACCATACTCACATAAAGGAAATTATCAAATGAAAATTGATCAACTAGCTGAAAAGAATGTTGATGCACAAGTGGCGTACGCCTTGCGCAAGTTCGGTGATGAAAATATTTTAGTCATCGGGATGATGTTTGACTTTATTGGTTCATATGGTCAGCAAGGTTGCAGAATCCATATAACCAATCTTAATGGTAAGACAAATGTTGATGATATATACACTGTTGCCAAGATGCATGGCATAAAAAATCTCAATTTCAGGAGAATTAGCTAAAATGTCAGATACAATCAAACCAACACGAAGCGAATTGATGGAACTAAAAAAAAAGATTCAACTAGCAATCTCAGGATGGTCACTCTTAAAAAAAAAGAGGGACGGACTAATTCACGATTTTTTCAAAATACTCAAAACAGTTAAAAATATCCGACAAGAAATTGTTACAGAATATGTCTTGGCTCTTGATATAATAAATAAAACACGTACTATCGAGAATGACCTACGATTAAAATCTATTGCTCTGGCAATCAAGAACGCGCCTGCAGCAACAGTTGGAAAAAAGAATATAATGGGAGTAGTAGTTCCGGAGATAAAATCCAACTTTCAAGTATCCGAAGATATATTTGTGGGTTTCTATAATTCTTCTACAATATTCGAATGCCAACAAGCCTATTCAAGGGTATTGAAGAAAGTGATTTCAGCAGCAGAAGTTGAAACAACGATGCGAAAAATTTTGGTTGAGATAGAAAAAACAAAAAGGAGAGTCAATGCATTAGAATTTGATCTGATTCCTAGGATGCAGAAGATGAAATCATTCATCCAGCTAAGGCTTGAAGAAGTAGAGCGAGAAAACACTTTCAGAATGAAAAGGATTAAGAAAAAATGATTAAGAAAAAATGGTTCCTAACAATCTAAATATTAAAACAAAAAAACTTGTGCATAAATTTATACTATACTTTTTCCTTATAAAATTTACAGTCCTATCCTTTGGTCTCATAATTGCTGTAATGTTATTCAATATGTGAAAATTGTGTTATAATTGTGTTATATATGATATATCTATTTATAGTATCAATAATATACAATCAATAGTTTCGTAGATGATTAAAAATGAATTTTTTTAAATTAAGCAAAAAAGCGAAATTTATATTCATACTATCCATAGCTAAAATAGTCGCAGATATTACTATTATAATCGGTTTCTTCATTATAATATTCATAATAGCAAAAGCCTTGCTGTTCTAAATACATGATATTAAAAAATCATATCCATAATAGGTAATGTTCTAAAATATGGGGTAATTTCACATATACAGTAGTTCAATTTTTGCTCTAATAAGCATGCCCAGACTTAAAAGCAACGTCATTGAGTTGATTATCCAAGCATCTAATCCAATATTAATGATTGGTATCCCTTGAATAAGGAAATTTAAAGAAATAATACATAAGAATCCAGCAAACAATATTAGAAAGATCATTGCCTTTAGTGCTTTTTTCCTAACCATATAACCTTAAATATGGTTAAAATATAATAAATTTACTATTATTAAGTAGATTAAACGATTTTTCACACAGATTTCATACCTTCTGCTTTCAGAAGACTGCTTAATGCAGTCACACCTACCTCTAATTGCTCATCATCTGGTTCTTTAGTTGTTAGGTTTTGCATCATCAGACCTGGCCAGATTAAGAGTTTAAACACAGGATTTCCAGTATGCTTGGCTGATAGTTTAAGAATTTCATAAGAGATGCCGGCAATTACTGGTAATAATAGAATTCTATAAAGGTAATTTTGCCAAAAAGCAAGTCCGGATGGTAAAAAAGTATATACTATGATGCTAAGAAGTATTACAAACATAAGAAAACTGGTCCCACACCTGCTATGCCTTGTTGAATATGGCCTAGCATTCTTCACTGTAAGCTTTTTTCCAGCCTCATAACATGCCACTGCCTTATGTTCTGCACCATGGTATTCAAAAATCCTCTTGATATCCGGAAACATTGAAATAATGAGCACATAGGAGATAAAAATGACTACTTTTATCACACCATCAATTATATTGAAGATGACTGAGTTTGTGTTAATAGATACGCTTAGTTGACTCATTAGCATTGTAATACCTAATGGAAGGAGCTTAAACAGGAATAACGCAAAAACAAGAGCAAGAAATACAGATAAGAATATCTCTCCGGGATTAAGCTTCTCGTCCTCCTCCCCCATTGATTCATTTGCAGAATAGCTGAGTGCTTTTACACCAATCACCATCATATTAATAAGGTTAAAAATGCCTCTGAAGAATACCCATTTTGATAAAAAATTATTATTAGACTTTAATCTTTCATTTTTAATACTGATATTCCCATCAGGTTTTCTGACCGCCATAGTAATATATTTAGGACCTTTCATCATAACACCTTCAATAAGTGCTTGACCGCCCGCGGCCATATCACATTTAAGCAAATCACTACTCTTTGAGTCAGAATCCTTTTTTAAATTACTACCTTTAGAATCCTTTATCTCATCACTAATTTTAGATTCCTTTTTCCTTACTGCTTTCATTAGAGAACCCAAAAAAACTATCTTTATATATTTTGCCTTTGACTCTTAATTTAATGGCCAGGAATAAGCAAGATAGTGATGCTCAAACATTACTTAAAGAACTTAAACATCGGAATATTTTACTTGGCGGTATAGAAAAATTAAGACCAGCTCAGGATAAAGCTCTAAAGGCAGGACTTCTTGACAATAAAAATTTACTCATCTGCACACCAACAGCATCAGGAAAGACTCTTATTGCCGAGATAGCAGCCCTTAAAGCCATAGAAAGTGGTAAAACTGCCCTGTATATAGTGCCACTAAAAGCTCTTGCAATGGAAAAATTTAGGGCATTTAATGATAAATACAACAAACTGTTCAAAGTTGCAGTATCAATAGGAGACACAGATCAATCAGATGGTCGTCTTCAGAATTCTTCATTAAGTATCCTTACAAGTGAAAAGCTGGACTCACTCCTACGTAACAGGGTGCCCTGGATTAAAAATGTAGGTGTAGTCATCGTAGATGAGATACACCTCCTTAACGATCACTCTCGCGGCCCGACCCTTGAGATTGTTATTACTATACTTAGGAACCTCAATTCAAACATTCATATCTTAGGCTTATCAGCAACCATAGGTAATCCCAAGGAACTAGCTGGCTGGCTAGATGCAAGATTGGTCGAAGATGACTGGCGACCAGTCAAATTGGAGAAAGGAGTATATCAAGACGGCAAGATATTCTTTCCAGAAGATGATATTTAGTATATTCTAGTAGTAATATAAAATACATATATGAGCAATAACAAATGATATACATAAAGACAAGTTAAAATAACAAAAATTGCCGTTCGCCCTGACCCCAAGCTAAAGCATGGGGTACAATAAAAATGTAAAGCATTTTTGTGTACAAGAAAAGCTTTGCTTTTCTCCGTATTAAAGGGCTCACAATCCATAGGCAATTTTAGGGATTGAAAATCTCGCACTAAAGTGCGGGGTATTTGAATCCCGATGAAATCCTCGCAAACGAGATTTTCAATAATATCTGAGTTTAATTGATTTCATAAAAAATAGGGGTCTCATGAAAAGGTTGTCATTTTTTGGAATATTATTAATATTAATTCCATTAGTTTTTTGAGCAACCTCCTTTTCAACTAGTAGATCCTGGCATCCGATCCAGCAAGAAATTAAAGATGATACAACATTATCATCGATTGATTCTGAATTCGCTTCATCATCCGCTGCAAGTACGGCGGGTTGCACTGCTTTTAGTACCACTTATTCAGTAACTAATGGAGGCATTTACTTATATAGTGCTGATGTCACAGGTCAGACTTATTGTCAAGGGCATCTATTCGCAGGTGCTGGATGTAGAGGTTGCAGTCCATGTATACATAATTTTTATTCTTAGTAATTAAAACCAATGGATAGAGTATAAAACAAAATTATACAATTCAAAAAAATCCATCCTTCTTGATCTTCTCAATCAATTCATCAGATACATATGGCTTGTCACCAACCAAAGGATAGCTAAATGGCAGTATTATCTCTTCTCCATCCTCCACCTCAATAATAAGATCATCCTGAAACTTCAGATCAGAAAAAATCTTCCCACCAACCAACTCACTCGCTGTAAAAACAGCTCCATCAGTCGACAACTGTTTTGGACCCAGTGTCTTAAGAGGAACATCTAACTTCTCGACCAGCGCTTTGGTCCTACCTGCGGGAGGGTCATCACCTAAAATCCCTCCGAAAATAAGATAATCAAAACTATCATTACAACTTAAGTCACCATCTCCTTTCATGTCTAGCAAACAAGCATTCTTCAAATTCATGTCAACAACGCTCTCAGAGAATACTTTGCCATAACTACGAAGCTCATCCACTTTTTGATCATCCAGATTGACATTAGTAAACCATACTTTGTCGACAGTCTCAGAAATATGCTTATATTCAAGCATGCACCAATCGAACAGTTCAGGTTCCATATGCTCAATAATGTAGATCATAAACCCACTCAGATAAAATCGATTCCCTTGAAAATAAGATAAAAAGTCAGTGATATTCCAATCATGCCGCACAACAAAATCCAAAATGCATTTGCTCCACCCATAAACGGGAGATCAACATTCATCCCATAGATACTGGAAATCAGAGTTGGGATTGCAATAATCAGACCATAAGCTGCTAACTTTCTAAATAAATCATTTGTCCGATTACTGTTGATGATTGACTGAAAGTTAAATATATTTGTGATAATGTCTCTATTGATACGCTCTGTATCCAGAAGATGCAGTGCATCATAATACAAATCATTAAACTGTTCCTTGTCCTTTTGAGAAAACTGCCTTGTATATGCCTTCCTAAGACTAAAAAGAACATCCAAATTAGCTTGGATCGCATGATTGAAATGGCTTAATGTAATATTCGCAGAATATAACTGTTTGACTACATCATTTGGAATCATATACTCATTGCTTTGTATCTTCCTGACAATAATTGGGATTCTCTCAATAGTTTGAAAAAACTCATCATTTATCATGTCAAGAAGTTGATATATGAATTTGCCTGTAGTCGGCGCCTTAAACATGAATTTCAAAAGACCCTTTGACAGCTTCTGTTCAACATGAGAGATTGACTTGAGATTGCCCTTCTGCATGGTTACAACAAATTTATTTTTCGTAAAAATACATACGGGCTGCGTGTGGATCTCACCGTTTTCAATAGTCGGCGCCCTAAAAATAATCTTCACAAATCTCTGCTGCTCAAGACGAGAACGTTCCTCATCGTCATCAACAAAAAACTCCTTCATATCTTCCTGAGGTATTTCAGTCAGCTCAGAAATCTGAGGAAATAAGTCCAGGTCCCCTTCATTAAGTTGGATCCAGTTGATAGTTGACTTTTTTATCTGCGTCAGGTCAAAAAAAGTCAAAATCTTTCCTTTTGGAGTGATTGAGAATATTTTCATATAATATCAGAATATCTATTCATTTTTAAACTTTATTTAAAGTGGTAAAGTCAACTAACGTGGATTTGGATAACAAATATGTGCAAAGCAGATTTTGGGACTGTAAATTACTCTATTTACAGTAAATTCTTCTTTGCAAAAAGGATTCATCGTATGGTTTCTCCGTCGATGAATTTGGACATAAATTTTGCTTTTTACAAAGAAGAACCATTTAACCCAC
>JAIPIC010000035.1 GCA_021734865.1 Candidatus Woesearchaeota archaeon
GGGAATGTTACGGGTGATGTAATAAAAAATTATATTTCCCAATCTCAAGGTGCTTGGAATTTTGTGCCACAAAGAAAAGTTACTTCCTTTGCTTAATTACTTGATACCTCGGACTTCAGTCCGAGGAGGTTCATTTTTTCTTAAATATTACAGTATTTACACATTTGCCAAATATTTTATATCCTTTTTCGTTCATAAACTTAAAAATTTTGTTTTCTTTCATACTTTCTAAATCAAATGAAAGGATTTCTATAAGTACATATCTAGGTCTATATTTCTTCCAGTCATTAGACTTAAGAACATTGTAATCCAAACCTTCCACATCAATACTCAAGAAATCGATTTCTTTATTTTTAGGAAGATGTTGATCTAAAACTGCTTTTAAAGTAGATGTTTTTAGGTATTTTGTTTTAACTATCTTATTTTTATTCTTATTTCTTTCTAATGAAATCTTTCTTGAAAAACCATTTAAGGCTGGCTGATCAAAAATATAATATTTTAGGGTCTCTTTTTTATCTGAAATGGGTATCTCTAAGTTCATATCTCTTGGTCTCATTATCTTAAAAGATTTCATTGATCCAGGCATAGCATCTATATTGATTCCATTCCATCCTTTTTTATAAAAAAAAAAAGTATTTGAGAATCTTTTAGGATGATGGGCTCCCACATCAATATAAAATCCATTTGATTGTCTTCCAAAAATACGCTGAAGAATCATATCTTCTCCTTCTTGTGAGTAAGACTTGTTAGCAAACTTATCAAAAATATGTTTATACAAATACGTCAAATCTTTTTTTAATAATCCCAACCTTCCGTTTATTTTAGCCATAAAACCCCCTAAATACTCTAGGTAAATATAATGATTTTAAGAACATTTTTAAAATAATCCTTGTTTTTTTAAATAAAATATTTGTTAATAGGGCTGATATGAAATAAGATATTAATGTTGCTAAAGCAGCACCATTTATTCCATATTTTGGAATTAATATGATATTTAGTATAATATTTGATATTGCGCCAAGAATTGTTTTATATAAGGCAATCTTTGTTAAATTTTCATTTACTAGGTATTTTCCATTAGCAACACCAAAAAATACAAATACTCCTGCCCAGATATGTATTGATAAAACATAACTAGCAACAATATATTCTTTTCCAAATAATGATGTTACTAAAATATTTGAAAAAAAAGTCATTAATAGAGCAATAACGATAGAAATCCAAATAACTATGTCAAACAATTTTTGCATCATTTGCATATACAACTTTTTACCCTTATTCTTAGCTTTAATAAGAGCTGGAAAAATAGATGCTGATATTACAACTGGTATAAAATACCATGCTTCAGAAATCCTGGCTGCTGCTGCATAAAGTCCTACTTCAGTATCACCAAGCATCTGACCTATCATGACTTGATCAATTTTCATATATATCACTACAGCAACAGAACTCAATATCAAAGGCCAGCTATCCTTTAGCAAATTTCTTATAATCTTAAGATCAAATTTCCATTTTAGTAAAGAGTTGCCTCTATAAATATAATAATACAACAGTCCCAAAGTGGCAAGAAGAAAATCCAACGCAAATGCAAGGAGAAATCCAACTAAGGGAGAATTCATTAAAATCAATATTACTTGTAGTCCTGAGACAATAAAAAATGCAATACTCCTTGCATATACACTATACTTAGATCTAACCTGCGATTGAAACCATAAATCTATTGAATCAAAGGACTTAAACAAATAACCAAACGAAACAATTGCAACAAAAAAAAAGTACATTGAATCAGCTTTTAAAAAACCTATAACAACAACTGAAAATGTAATCATTAACACAGAACCAATTAACTTCATAAGCGTTGCAGAGCCCAATATCTCTTCTTTTTTTGCAGGCTCCTGAACAATATTTCTTACAACAATACCATCTAGTCCTAGCTTCGAAAGAGGGGAAAACAATGCAACAAATGCAATTACATAATTCAAAACACCAAACTGTTCAGGACCTAAATATCTTGCAACCCAAGCATATACAAAAAGCATCAAACCTAATCGAAGAACCTTCTCAAATGTCAACCAGTTAATATTCGCTATAACCCTCTGTAGCCCTGGCCGGTTCTCAATCTTATTACGAATGAAACTTGGGAGACACTGAATAATAAATTCCATTCTAACTGTATTCTCTTTTCTTTATACGATACAATATCTCTTCATTGACTTTTCTTTGTGCATCAATTGAATCAGAAATAAGGGCTAAAACAACCATCTGGAATCCGACCATAATTAGGATTGCAGCTAGAATTAAAGATTGAATATGACCTGCCCCTTTACCGTCCAGCCAGAAAATAGAAAATCTGACGGCTAGAGTCATACCAATTAGGAATGGGATTAGTCCCAATGTCAAAAACACTTTTAAAGGCCTATAACGAACATAAGACCTAATTATCATGCTACCAGCTCTCTTTGCATAATTCCATATATTGGATATCAAACGTGACTTACCAGACCTTTTCCTGAATTCAATAGGTACCTGTACGATAGTCAATCTCTTATCAACAGCTTGGATTATAGTCTCTTGAACATATGTATAATCGCTCATTACATTGAGTCTGAGAGCAGCCTCTCTAGAAAATGCCCTAAAACCAGATTGAGCATCTCTGACAGAATATCCCGCAGCAAATCGTGTTACAAAAGATGCCAGAACATTCCCGTATTTCTTACCAGCAGGCATATGATTAAGACTAAGAACTCTTCTATCAGAAAGGACCACATCAGCAGCAGAATCAACTATTGGAGCAATGAGCTTAGGAATCTCTTTTTGATTGTACTGAAAATCTGCATCTGTATTGACTATAATATCTGCTCCTCTTCTAAGGCATTCTTCAAGACCTCTTCTGAATGAGACAGCAAGACCCATATTCTTTTTATTGTGAATTATGAAATCAGCACCTGCTTTCTTAGCAACATCAGCAGTTCCATCAGTACACCCATCATCTATAACCAATACCTTAACAGATT
Organism: Candidatus Woesearchaeota archaeon; assembly: GCA_021734865.1. Taxonomy (GTDB): domain Archaea; phylum Nanobdellota; class Nanobdellia; order Woesearchaeales; family JAIPIC01; genus JAIPIC01. Next base: position 3,015 of record JAIPIC010000035.1, read on the forward strand.
TGACTTTATTTATATTCCTAGGGATCTCTTTTATAACTTTAGCTATGTTTCTTTCTTCATTGAAAGCTGGGATCATGACGAATAGTTTCATCAGTAATTCTCCTCGTACCATTCAACGGTCTTCTTTAAACCATCATCAAAGCTTGTCTCCGATTTAAAACCAAACTCTTCATTTGCTCTTGAGGTGTCAAGCATACGTCTAGGTTGTCCATCAGGTTTTGATGAATCCCATTCTAGTTTTCCTTCAAAGCCAACAATATTCTTAATTTTTTCTACTAAATCTTTAATTGTAATTTCAAATCCAGCACCAATATTCACTGGTTTTGATTTATTGTATTTTTCAGTAGCAAGGATAATTGCTTTGGCACAATCTTCAACATATAAAAATTCCCTAGATGCCTTTCCAGTACCCCACACATTAACTTTATCTGACTTAGAACGCTTTGCATCAACCATCTTTTTAATAATAGCTGGAATTACGTGAGATGATTTTGGATTAAAATTATCACGAGGGCCATAAAGATTCACGGGAAGCAAGAAAATTGAGTTGAATCCATATTGTCGACGATATGCTTGACTTTGTACCAGCATCATTTTCTTTGCTAACCCATAGGGAGCATTAGTTTCCTCAGGATAACCATTCCATAAATAATCTTCTTTAAAAGGTACTGGAGTGTGTTTTGGATATGCACAAATTGTTCCTATGGCAATAAATTTACTAACCTTTGCTTTGTATGATTCATGGATTAATTGCACTCCCATCATCATATTATCATAGAAGAGTCTGGCTGGGTTTTCTCTGTTATATCCAATTCCACCTACTTCAGCAGCCAAATGAATAATAATATCTTTATTTTGAACCACTTTTTTACATTCTTCTAGCAGTATTAAATCATGTTCATTAGAACCAAAAGTCTCAACATCAAAGTCTTTTAGCATTTCCATTATATAGGAGCCTAAAAAACCCTTTCCACCAGTCACAAGCACTTTTTTGTCTTTCCAAAATTTTGGATTCATAATAGTGACATAAATCTCTCCATTTTTATAAATTTACCTGATTTAGTTTAATTACCGTAATCCATATAACATAAATGAAAAGAGAATCATGTTCTTTTTTCAGTTAATTTATATTTCATTCCTTTATTAATATGCCAAATTCCTATTATAGACATCATCATTATCAATGGCATGTATATATCTATAATCTTAATATTTGATACATCATACAATAAGTATATTAATGGTTCAGCTAATATCATCATAATTAAACTTAATAGAAAATTTGTAAATATCCATTTATTTTTATTTCTAAAATAGTACAGACCGAATATTGAAAATACTATTACAAAATTGTAGGTAATTACTGGTTCTTTAACAATACTATTATACGAAATGTTGGTAAAATATAAGCTTATCAAATAGAGTAATGAGTTATTTAGTCCAATATTATAAAGTTCATAAATTAAATATACAATGATAGCTAGGTATGATAAAAAATATATCCTTACTCTTTTAATTATTAGAGACAACAATAATGGAATAAATATAATTGTTATCAGTGCACTAACCTGATAACTTATTATTACAAGACATATAGTTATGATTATATCAATTAATTTACGTTTTGAATTCTTAAGGTAAAAATACGATGAAGGTAGTAAAAAAATTAAAAAAGGACTATCTGTTCTCAAGATGTAATTGTGTATCATATTTGTTGTGAATGATAAGAACAATATCGCAATAACTGCATATAATTCACTACAATACTTTCTTACTATCTTATATAATCTAGTAATCATAAAGATGAATATGGCTGAATTAATCATAACTGTTAGATATTCTTTTAGTGATAAATCTTCAGTATAATTGTAACTAGTAAACGAAATAATTATGTAAATTGAAACGAGTATACACATAATTACTAGTGACTTTTCATTAATTTTTTGTATGTACCTTTTAACCATTTTCTTTGATAATTCTAGAGATTCCCACCATCCCTATACATATTAAGGGAGGAACCCAATTTGACACATATCTAATACAATGATATGATAAACCGTTCCCAGAAAATGATGGGAATGAACCATAAAATATAATCGTAAACATTATTGATAAAACTAACCCAATAATCAATGATCTATTATTCTTGAAAAGAAAAGGTATACCCACTAATGCTAATAATATTATAGGCGAACTTATAAATAATGGGTCCCTATCATTGCCCCTATTTGGATACGAGTATAATGTCTCTTTAAGAGAAGAAAATATATTTGACATATCATACATTTCAATGCTTTGGTCATTTGCACCTAACTTATTTGTGTGCTTAGCATATGGTGTTTTTATAATAGAACCAAAATAATAATGATGACTAAATAATGTTAACCCAACTATTAAAGTTCCAATGAAGACTGCTGGAATATGTTTAATAATATTATTTCTTGTAAAATCAAACTTCAGTGGTCTAAAATATGATACAACAAATAGAGGTCCAAGGAGAAGGACATCTATATAACCAGCTGAAAAATTTATTCCAAATATTATACCAATAATGCAATAATAAAACCAAGTGTTCTTATTTCTAAGATATAAGAAGAATAGTATTATTGTACTTACAATTGTAATACTATTCCTCCATGGAACAATAAACCAAAGAATAATATTTGTTGCAGTAGCTAAAAGTAAAACCGAAAAAAGTGCATATTGTTGATTTAATAGTATCTTAGTAGATTTATATGTGAACAAAATAGTTAATATAAAAAGAATTAAATTAGGTATATAAAACGGGTCAATCTTAATAAGTTTAACAAATGGAACTGCCAATAATGGGTATGCCAACCCATAATTATATTCATTACTTTGAAGGTCACCCTTGCTTATTTCTTTAGCCATTCTTAAGTATTGGCTTTGATCCCACCAACCATAAAATCCCTTACCTTCATAATTAATTGGATGTAATGCATTTGTGAAATAAGAAATGTTGAAAAATATTACTACTAGAAGAAAAAAGAGTATAATAATTTTATTTCTCTTAATCCAAGCTAACTTTACATCTTTGATTATATTTTGCAATATAAACTTTTTTATAATTAAGTTTATTAACTGGCATATATAACACATGATTATGAAAACTCTCTCTATAATAATCCCCGTATATAATGAAAAAGAAAATCTCCTTAAAATCCTCTGTAAAGTTGAGGAATCGGATGTATTAGGATTACAGAAAGAGATTGTCCTTGTAGATGATTGCTCAACAGACGGGACAAGAGAGCTCCTCAAAAAACTGAAACACAAAGTAATCCTTCATAGAAAAAATGGTGGTAAAGGTAGAGCCCTTAGGACTGGATTTAAACATGCAAGGGGTGATATAATCCTTATCCAGGATGCTGATTTAGAATATGATCCTGTGGACTATCCTAAGTTACTTAAACCAATTTTAGACAAAAAAACCAATATAGTATATGGGACAAGATTTTACTCACAAAAAGGACATCTTAAGGAGAACAGACATATGACATATAGACTCCACTTTTTTGGAAATTACATTCTGACATTGTTGACAAATATTCTATATAACTCAAACATTACTGATATGGAAACTTGCTACAAAGTATTTACAAAAAACGCTTTATTGTCAATACCTAAACTTAAAGCAAGAAGGTTTGATTTTGAACCGGAAATCACATCAAAGTTTCTAAAAAATGGTTCAAAGATAATTGAGGTACCTATAAAGTATTATTCAAGAGACTTCTCTGAAGGTAAGAAAATTACTTGGAAAGATGGAGTGAAAGCAGCCTACTATTTAATTTATTATAGGCTATTTGATTAAAACTATGGGTAAGTCAAATATAAGCGGGAAAGACAATACTAAACAATGCGGCAAAAATATTGAAGTCCGGCCAAAAAACGGATATCAAAGCCCTCTTACAAACCAGATAATTAAAGAAGTTATTTGGAAATTCTAAAAGTGCCCAATACTTACTGAAGAAGAAACAATGATCTAATCTATTTGATACATGTAATTAAAAAAGCATAAGCTTTAAAATCGATTGAGGAACAATTCTATCCAGATATACATCATTATTGTACATAATGGTAGCAGATGTTTAGAACGATTTCCAATTAAGATTAACATGCCAAGAACAAACCATTCTGTTAGCGCACGAAAGAATGACCAATCTTGTATCCAAACAAAATATGTTAAACATATAATTAAAATTGAATAAAGAATAAATGAGATCCTGATTACACATTCTTTTCGAAAATAAAATAAATTATAGGTAGTAACTAGACCAAAATATGTTATAAATAACATTTCCAAAAATCCAAAATTGTTCGTAGATTTAACAAACTCAATAATCCCACCAAATGGTATACCCATGTTCCCACCACCGGCGAGAACAGGAACCATCCCCCAGACATGATATAGCCATGCTTGAAAAGATAAAAATACAATAATTGGTATTGAGAAGTACCACCATTTTTTCTTTTTGTAAATGCTATAACCCAAAGCACATACTCCCACAAGCAGAGTAGTCTCTTTAGTTAGAACGGCTAGACTTAACATTACCGAAGCAATAAGTTCGTTCTTTTTTAGATAATATAGGCCTATTACTACAAACATCACAGCCATGATTTCAGATAAATCTTTAATCAATGTGAGTATGAATCCTGGATAGACCATGATTGCAAGTGACCACAGACCATACTTCTGACTTAAAAAGTAACTCATTACTACTAAAGCAGCCAAGTTAATAAATAAGAGAGCCCAAGGAACCAATGAAGTAATGCCAAATGATAATAACCATGTGAGAAATGGATAAAGAATTCTTTGATGCCTATATGGGGGATTGTCAAGTTTTACTCCATAATCTTTTGTTTCATTAGTGAAAGGATCGAGTGCAAGGCGGTAAAAAAACTGTCCATCATAGCCATCACTTTCTGCAGTTACAGGAATATCTTTTGTGTCTGTGTACCTATCACCAGCATTAATAAAGACTCCTGCATCAAACCCAAATGCATTTAGTTTCACCAGAATTAGCACTAAATATAATATTAGGACAATCAAAGGCACAGTATACTTCTTCATGACAATTTAATAACAAGCCTTCTATTAATATTTGGTGTTTTGATACTTGAATTCGGTTGTTTTTGTCTCTCAATAGTTAAGTTATCCATATCGTCGAATGGAGACTTAAAATAATATCATTAAAGAATTCAGTTGTATGCTATTCAATGCGTTTTCAGATCAGCTTCAACCATGATCTTGACTAATTCCTCAAACTTCACTGTCGGTTCCCATTCCAGTCTTTTTTTAGCATAATCAGGAACACCTTTGAGGATATGAAGTTCTGATGGTCTCTTGAACCTCTCATCGACCTCGACATATTTCTCCCAGTCATCAATCTCAGCAGCTTTGAATGCAGCATCACAAAACTCCCTGACGGAATGGGTCTCACCAGTCGCTGCAACAAAATCTTCAGGAGTGTCAAGTTGCAACATCTTCCACATGAGTTCAACATAATCCGGAGCAAAGCCCCAGTCCCGTTTAGCATCAAGATTACCCAATTTTAGCTTATCCTGCTTTCCATGTTTTATCCGAGCTACTGCATCAGTAATCTTCCTAGTTACAAACTCTATCCCTCTTCTAGGAGATTCGTGATTGAATAGAATGCCACAACATGCAAATAAATTGTAACTCTCTCGATAATTGATAGTAATCATATGGGCAGCAAGTTTTGATATTGCATATGGAGACGTAGGCTTAAAAGGTGTTGTCTCATCCTGTGTATAATCACCATTATGCGAATTTCCATACATCTCGGATGTTGATGCCTGATAAAATTTTGCCTTAGGAGCAAATTGCTTCATTGCTTCAAGCATCCTGACACAACCATGATAATTAACATTTGATGTGAGGACAGGTTGTGACCAGCTTGTTCCAACAAAAGACTGAGCTGCAAGATTGTAAATCTCATCTGGTTTAGCTTTGATTACTGCATTGTTTACAGATGCCTGATCAGTAAGATCTCCCTCGATGAGTTCAATTTTATCCAATATTCCTTCAATTCTCCACAAATTTGGAGTGGATAACCTGCGTATTAATCCAAATACATTATAACCTTTTTCTAATAATAATTCAGCTAAATAAGAGCCATCCTGCCCTGTAATACCCGTAATAAGTGCGTTTTTCATCTTGTAAACAGAGTTTTTATACAGCATATATAAACTTTTTGTAGGTAATTTTTTATACTTCTCTATACCGCACAAACGGATGAAATTGGGTATTGACTGTGAAATATTAAAGAACCGAAACACTGGTGTTGAAAATTATACTAAGGAACTTATTCGATCAGTCAGAGATTTGAATCCTATTTTAATATATGATGAAAAATACAAAGAGTCATTTAAACCTTACAAAAACTATTCTAAGTATAAAATCCCCTCAAGGTTGAAATTTCCAGGATCCAGAACATTATATAATCTCATCTCACCACCAAAACTTCCTGATATAGATATAATTCACCTTCCTACGGTCCATTCTCCTTTTTTTAGTAAACCTAAGAAATTCAAAATCGCATTGACTGTGCACGATCTTACTCCACTAGTTAGACCAGAGTGGCATAATGTCCAGAGAAACCTTTTTTTTAGAATATTCCTTGGACATCTCTTTAGAATCGCTGACCATATAATATGTGTCAGTAATACAACATTATATGACTTGATTCATTATTTCCCCTATACAAAAAATAAATCGCAAGTGGTCCATTCCGGTGTGAGCGACCAGTTTAGAAAACAGAAGCAAGACCAGGAAATACTGGCTAAATATAAGATATTTAATCCCTACATACTATATGTTGGCACTTTAGAACCTAGAAAGAACTTGATACGCACGATCAAAGCATACCAAAGATCCGGAATCAAAGAAAAATTGGTTATTGTAGGGCCTCGAGGTTGGAAAGATAATCCTATAATCAAAGAGATTAAGGCTATGGGAAATAAGGTCATCCTCACAGGATTCGTCGACCAATCAGACCTTCCACAGCTTTACAGCAGTGCAAAACTCTTCATCTACCCTTCACTCTACGAAGGTTTTGGCTTTCCAGTAATTGAAGCGATGAAATGCGGAACACCAGTCATAACATCCGACATTTCATCCACAAAAGAGATTGCTCAAGGCGCAGCGCTTCTGGTCGATCCGTATAAGACAGACAGCATCTCAAGAGCGATGAAAAAGTTGATATCAGACGAAAACCTTCAAAAAGAGCTATCAAAGAAAGGATTAGACCATTCCAAAAAATATAATTGGACTGATTACGGCAATAAGATGGAAAAGATTTACAAGGATCTGTTAAAGTGAATAAAAATACAACAAAATCTGTGGACTATATGTTTCTAAGTATTATTTCAAAATTAACCAAAACCCATTATTCTAGCTTTATCTGTTAATAATAAAATATTAATACTACCTGAGACTTCTATTTTGTATGGGTCAGCTAAACGAGCTAGAGAAAAATTTTATCGAGGAATTTCAGGCAGCTGAACTACTAATTGGCAATTCGATGACCAAATCCGCGTTGATTTTATATTCAAAAGCATTATTTGCGTTAACTGACTATTTAATTCTATTAAAATACAACAAACTTGCAAAAAATCATTCTGAAAGATTTCGAATATTAAAAATCAAAGAGCCGCAGATATACAACCTGATTGATTCAGTATGGAATAAATATACTGATTCTTACTCAAAACCCTCTAATAATGAATCTGTAAATTTATATAAAACTACGATAATTGGTGTAATTCAAAATGAAAAATTTAGTGAAAAAATTAAGAAAATTGTTGAGTAAGGAAATTCTTGACATAGTTATTTTTGGTTCATTGCCAAAAGGAAAATTATACCCTGATGATATTGATATTGCTGTTATCACTGACTCTCCAGGTGATGTCAAAGAAAAAATTAAAACAATTGAAGGGAAGGCAGATATTCAAATTGTAGGTCTGGCAAAATATAGCAGCTTTCTAATGGTTACAATTTTGAGAGAAGGATATTCAACAAAACATAATGAATATCTTCACAAAATTCTTGGTCTTAAACCATGTGTCTTGTATAAATATTCATTAAAAGAATTAAGTAATGTAAAAAAAGTCATGTTTGATAGGGCAATCAAAAATTTTGATAATATTACCAAGTTGTCTAATCGTGTTGTTCTTGTTCCAGTGGAAATCAGTAATGAATTTTCTGATTTTTTAAGAGGTTGGAAGTTGGATATTGATACTGATGAATACTACTTGATGCCTTTGGTAAGGAAAAATCAATGAAATATCTAAAAATTATACATATCTCAAAATACTATCTTCCCCACAGAGGAGGTATTGAAACCACAATAAAGAGCCTTTACAATATGCAGAAAGGTAAGCATGATGTTAAAATCATCACCACAAAAACTAACGGGACGAAATCCGAAAATGACATAATCCGTCTACCAGTATTTGCAAAATTCTTTTCGACGCTAATCTATCCTTCAATCATCAAAGAATTAAATAAGCTTGACGTTGACATCCTACACCTTCATTTCCCAGACCCATTTCTTGCATTTGCATTCTGCTTATCAAGACCAAAGTACAAGAAACTGATTATTTCATATCACAGCGACATAGTCAAACAGAAAGGCCTCTATTTCATCGTCAGACCATTCATAAATCATGTACTCAGGAAAGCGTCAGCAATCCTTGTCTCAAACCCAAATATGCTGAAATCAAGTCAATTGAAATGTATCAATACAGAAAAATTGCATGTCGTGCCTTATGGAATTGACATACCTGTCTTGGATAAAACAAAACCATTGTTGGATTTCAAGAAACCAATCATATTATTTGTCGGCAGGCTGGTCTATTACAAAGGTCTTGACATTCTGCTCAAAGCAGTCAAAGGACTTGATGCAACCACTTTGATCGTCGGAAACGGCCCGCTAAAAAATAAACTGATGCATCTTGCAGACAAAAAGGTGAAATTCCGCGATGATGTGGATGACCTTACACCATATTATCAAGCATGCGATATATTTGTGCTTCCCTCAGTGGAACCATCAGAAGCATTTGGAATGGTACAGCTGGAAGCGATGGCTCATGGAAAACCAATCATATCCACAAGTCTTGGAACTGGAACAGACTTTGTTAATAAGGATATGGAAACTGGGTTGGTTGTCGAACCAAGAAACGTCAAACAGCTAAGGACAGCAATCAAGCAACTATTAACACACCCAGAATTGAGGACAAGATTTGGTAGGAATGCAAGGAAAAGATATGAAGAAATGTTTACCGCAACGCGTTTTAATAATAATGTACTTGAATTTTATTGAAAATAACACTTTGCGGAATTTTCATATTGGATAAGAATATCCCGCACTTTAGTGCGAGATTTTCAAAACAAAGAAACGCATATGCATTTCTTGTACAAAAAATGTACCATTTTTCCGTACTGATAATTGCGATTATCAGTTCCAAAAACTGCTCACACGAGTCCATACTCGTATGTGCAGTTTTCTGTTACCAAAAATTGCCTATGTATGAGGCGCGAAATACCTCAACAATCATGTTGGGGTAGCTCCGAACGGCAATTTTTGTAATATGTAAATTATCCCATTTTTTTTGCATAATACTTATTAATAACAAATTATATATACTATCTGATACTAATTGATACCTATGAGTACCCAAATTAATCTCAAATTGTCAAACAAGATGTATAATTCAGCAAAAAAAACAACAGAAAGATTAGGTTATGATAGTGTTCAGGATTTTATTCGTGAGACTCTAAGAAGAAAGCTGTTTGAAGAAGTTGATGGATTCAATACATACCTGGCAAGTGAAAAATCTCTATCTGCATGGAATAACAAAGAGGAAGATAAAGCATGGCATCATTTGCAAAAGGAGACATAGTCCTATTTCCTTTCCCATATACAAATCTTTCTGAAAGAAAATTAAGACCTTGTTTGGTCATCTCTGATGAGATGAAGCAAGACATAGTCCTGTGCCAGATTACCTCAAGATATACAGCTTCAGATAGATTTTGTGTAACCCTTTCTGATAATAAGCTAATGATGGACAGCCTAATAAGAACAAATATGCTTTTTACTTGCCGTAAAAACCAAATATTAAAGAAACTATCAAAGGTAAACAAATCGATATATAAAGAGGTAGTGCATAAGATTGTAAAACTTATCGATACCCATCCGGATGGCTCTTATGCCAGTTCCAAGCTGTCTCAATGATTCTTCGCAGATCATATTCTGGCTCCCAGCCGAGTTTATCTTTTGCATGACCATGGTCAGCAACCAGTTTTGGCGGGTCGCCATCACGGCGTTCTCCAATCTCCCGAGTTAACTTGACACCAGAGACTTCTTCGACCATATCAATAATTTCTTTTACTGAATATCCAGTTCCGGAACCCAGATTGAACGCATCACTGGGATTGTCTTTGATGTATTCCAAAGCTTTGATATGTGCTTTTGCAAGATCATTTACATGAACATAATCCCTCACACATGTCCCATCGGGTGTCTCATAATCCTCTCCAAAGATTGTGATTGAATCCCGCTGTCCCATGGCAGCCTGTACTACTAATGGGATCAGATGCGTTTCAGGATCGTGATCTTCTCCAATATCACCGGATTCAGATGCTCCGCTGGCATTAAAATATCTCAAAGCAGCAAATTTAATTCCATAAGCTGAATCAAACCACTTCAGCATCGTCTCAAAGATCAATTTTGTATCTCCATAAGCATTTGTGGGAAGTTTTGGATCAGTCTCTTTTATTGGTACATTGACCGGATCACCATATACTGCAGCTGAAGATGAGAACACAATCCTCTTGACACCGCACTCTTTCATTGCTTCAAGGAGAACAAAACCATCAAGTGTGTTATTCCTGAAATATTTGATGGGGTCTGTGCAGGATTCACTAACCACTATATATGACGCGAAATGAATAACTGCATCAATATTATGCTCATTGAAGGTCCTAATCAAAAGTTCCTTATCAGCAAGATCACCATGAACAAAGGGAATATCTTCTGGAAGGGATTCTTTATGCCCATAAACCAAATTGTCATAGACTACGACTTCGTAGCCAGCCTTTAACAGAAGCCGTACTGTATGGCTTCCTATATATCCTGAACCGCCAGTTACTAGTATTTTCATTTTATAATTTATTATATGCTCTTTTATTTAAATCTTGTTGGGTTGATGGCTGATATGAAGCCCTCTTGTGGACGCTAAATAGATGTCCTTTATACTAAAAATTTCAACGCTCTGATTGTGTTTAACCGCTGACACTTTAGCATTTTTCTAAGGGTTTATATCTGCGTGAGTTGATATTCGTTGTGTATCTGTTATTCTGGTCATAATATCCTATTTTAAGGATATGGACTCACAGGTCAGCAAATTCCGCTGTAAAAAGGTAGATTTATATATTATTTAATCACTTATAAGTGATAAAATGAATAGTTTTAACATTTTGAGTAATGAAAGTTTCTTTGAGTCAATCAGAGCATTACGAATAACAAGAGACGGAAAACCCATTTCTCCTGGAGAATTATTTAATGATACCTATAGTGGTCTAGAAGACTTATTTGCATTCAATAGGAACAATAGGAAGGAAACTGAGTCTTATTATAAGGGTGCTCGTGGAAAGCATTTAAAAGGCTCTGAAGAGGAACATGATTCTCAGAGACAGAAAATTATTGCAAAATGGAAAGCAGATTTTTACAAACTGCAATTGGGGTTAACTATTGATAGCGCAGTCATAATTGCAGACTCATTATTTACTCAGACTGAAGAAGGTATGATTTCTCCACGAACCAAGTTAGAGATGGATAGGGAACGTAGACCAAGTATTATCCAAGTCAGTGACAATCTTGGAAATTCATTATATTTAAGATCACAAATTCATTATCAAAATCTTGGAATGTTTGCAGAGTTCAGAGATTTTGGACTTACCACAACCAATAATCCTGATACTTTGTTAAATTTGATGAGTAAAGGAGTAATTGATCATGCATGGAATTATCGTTTTTATAATCAGAGTGCCAGAGCAGTATCTAGTCGGACGGAATTGAGATTTGAAAAACCTTATGTTTACATTCCAGAACCTCACCTCAATAATGTACTCGAAGAGTTATATAAAGAAGGAGTACCAAGAATTACGCCAACGGTAAAGATTATTAACGTAGATGGACGAAATCAATATATTATACGTCCTTCCCTGAAAAAGATAGTAGATATATCTTTGGATCAGACAGTAATGGCAAAACTGGGTGAGTATTATGGGGTCCTGCATGCCCTTGGGCTATGTGATCATAACGATAGGCAAGTGGAGCATTATGCATTACAAAAACTCCCTCATTCTCATGTTAAAACTAGGGTTGTCAATTTTGATCCTGATTATATGTTGCTGGATAGACGGCCTCTCAAATCAAGTAGATATCACTCTGATCTAGACGCTAGGGCTTTCCTCATGGAATTAGGTCAAGAAGAGAATTATATCTCAAAAGCGGACTACAAAATATTCAGGGAAGCAAGAAATTCTATGATTGAATTCATGGTTGACCTAATAGGAAAGAAAGATCTAGATTCAGAATTCTTAAGGAGGCTAAGACCTAATCTTAGAGATTACCCTATTGCAAAGGATACTTCTGTATATATAAAATGCAATCAAGAGTGATGCAAGATTATTGGTAAAAAATATAAAGAACAAGTTTAATCGATATTTCATGGGGGAAAAAGATTCTTTTATCATTATAATGCCAGCTTATAATGAAAGCGACTGCATTGAAAAAGTGGTCAATTCTTGGATGGAAGTTGTCAATAAACATCCAGGTTCTGAGATGATGGTCTTAAATGACGGCTCAAAAGATGATACTGAGGAAAAACTAGCTAAGCTTGATAAGAAATACCAGCAGCTGATTGTTGTCAATAAGAAAAATCAAGGCCATGGACCAACGATCATGCGCGGGTATAAAGCAGCAGCAAAATCTGAGCATGGTTGGGTGTTCCAGACAGACTCCGACGACCAGTTCAAACCAGTAAATTTTGAAGACCTATGGAAGATTAGATATCAATCTGATTTCATCCTTGGCCATAGACAGAACCGCCAGGATGCTCTGCATAGGATAATCATATCAAAGATGATCCATTTCACTGTCCTCTTACTATATGGTGTATCCATAAAGGATGTAAACATACCATATCGGTTGATGAAAAGAGAATATCTGGCAAGACTGCTGAAGGTCTATAAGAAAGACGTTTTTGCCCCAAACATCTTTTATTCAATAATAGCTGCAAAAGATGGCCTGGACTTCCTTGATATCCCTATCACTCATGAAGAACGGAAGACAGGAAATGTTTCCATCGTCAGATTCAGCCTTATCAAAGCCTGCATGAGAGGATTTGTCGAGCTTCTGAGATTCAGGATAAACCTTAATGGATATATAAGAAAGATTAATCGGTAATGTTTTTTGTCAGTCAGCAACCCAGTTATTAATCGGCCAGCTAGAACATCTCTTTGACCATCTGCACAAAGTCCTTAATGTTCTTCTCAGGAATCCCAAAAATTTTCTTTGACCACAAAAAATCACAATCGCTACATAGCTCAATATCTTTATGGTTCTTGGTAGCGAGTTTCTTCCTTAGCCTTTGATATTTCTGATTGTTCCATATCTCGCTAATCGAGTGGTCCTTTACGCTACCCAGAATAAATCCACTATGGAAATCAATACAGCATGGCACTACATCACCATTCCAATAAATGTTAAATGTCGTCCAAGGATAGGGGCAGGGAGTGTATTCAACATCCTCATGCGTAGTATAAGCATACTTATTGCCAGTCACGTCCTCGTCGATCTTGCCCCCAAAACGATGCGGGGTCACGAACCTGAACTTGGTCAGTCCCTTAAGCTTACGGATCAACTTTTCCTTCTTATTCTTTTCACTCTTCTTGACAGCAGGCATCGAGATCACCTGAAAGAAAGTGAAAGGTTTTTTCAGACCCAACCGCTTCTTTTTCCTCAGGAAATATAAAATATTCTCAAGAATCTTCTCAAAATTCCCTCCGACACGAAGTGATTCGTAAGTCTCCTTATCATATCCATCGAAAGAAAAGGACATAAAATCCGGTGGATTTTCCAGAAGCTGGTCGGCACGCTCTTTTGTAAGCAAACCACCATTTGATTCCATCCTCGTAGCAATCCTATTTTTCTTGGCATAACTGATGATATCCATGATCCTGGGATGCATTAGAGGCTCACCCCTGAGGAAAAGATTGATCGAAGGAGAGAATGCCTTAGCTTCATCAATGATCTTTTCATATAGATCAATATCCATAAACCCTTTTTCCTTCTTGTCCATATCCTTGTTAGGGCACATCTTACACTGCAAATTGCAAAAACTTGTTGGCTCTATCCATATGCGAACTGGCATTGTCTTGCAGACAGTAGATTTTTTTCTGTACTGATTAGCAGCCTTAATCCAATTGATATAAGATTTCACAACTCAAAGCAACCAGTGTTGAATTATAAAATTTTTGGTAGATCCAAGCTGTCTAGAATTACGATTTTTATCCCATTTTTGTATTCTCTACCTTGTATTTTCCTCTATGTAAAACTGAAATCTGAACGAATACACCTAAACGCACAAAATATATAAACCATAAAACAGCCCTTAACCAGATGTATGACCATTGCTTAGTAATCGGAGCTGGAATGACAGGCGCTACAATAGCGCGGAAACTCGCTGAACAAGGAGAGAAGGTTCTTGTTGTCGAGATAAGAAACCATATTGGGGGTAACTGCCACGATTACTTCACAAGAGATGGTAATTACATCCAGACCTATGGTCCGCACATTTTCCACACATCAGATAGAGAAGTATGGGAGTTCCTGTCTGAATTCACAGAATGGAACGATTACCAGCACAAAGTGTTAGCACATGTGGATGGAAAACTTCTGCCAGTGCCTTTCAATCTTAAAAGCCTGGGCATGTCATTTTCAAAGGAGCAGGCAGAGAGGATGAAGAGTAAGCTGCTTGCAGAGATAGGCATGGAAAAATCCATCACAATCCTTAAGTTGAGGGAGGCAGAAGATCCTGATCTCAAGATACTTGGAGAGTATGTATACGAGAAGATATTCCTAAATTATACAATCAAGCAATGGGACAACAAACCTGATGAGATTGATCCGCAAGTTACAAACCGAGTCCCAGTGTTTGTAAGTGAAGATGACAGGTATTTCAGAAATGACCCTTTCCAAGGTATTCCCATTGGAGGATTCCAGCCGATATTTGAGAGGATGCTTGACCACAAAAATATCAAGATAATGCTCCAGACAAACTGTAAAGATATGATGAAGCTATTCAACTATAAGCACATATTCGTAACATCTCCAATCGACCAGTTCTTTGAGTACAAGTTTGGAAACCTAAAATACAGGAGAATTCATCTTAAATTCGAAGAACACTCTGGACCCTCAATACAGGAGAATAGTGTAATTAATTATCCAAATGACCACGATTACACAAGGATTACTGAATTCAATAAATTCCTTAATCTTGATAGGGAGAGAACAACTATCTGCAAGGAGTACCCATCATGGTCGAAGGGTTATTTGGCATATCCTCTCTTAAAAGAGGATAATATGGAACTGCTTGCAAAATACAATGAATTGGCCAAGGACAAGAAAAATACTTATTTTGCAGGAAGGCTTGCAGAATGCAAATACTATAACATGGATCAGGCATGCAGACGCGGGATCAATCTTGTTAAGGACATTATTTAGATTTTATATCTCTATCTGATGCATCTGTTATGATATATCAAACCTGTAAATAACCTTTTCACCAGTCCTTAACTCTTCTGTGAGATACTGGCTCTCAACTGGTCCCGGAAAATAAATGTACTTGATATCTGTGTTCTCAATAAACAGGTTTCTAAGTCTTTCTAGATCTCTGTTTACATATGCAGAATAATACTGGCTGAAAAGCTTATGATCCCCTGGATGGTATTCTGATAAAATAACAGGAGTGATATTGAAATAAGGAAAAGCGAAACTCTCAAGATGGTCAGCTACTAATGATTCCCCAGGATATTTTTTGCCAAACTCTTCAAACAGGACCATCTCTCCTTGATCCACCCAATGTCTGGAGGCATGGGAATTGTAATTCATCCCATAAAAAAAAGGAACAAAAATCAATAATGAAATTATGTACAAGGTGGGTATAACATATTTTGTATTTGAATTGTCAGGCAAAATCTCAGAGACAAGGCTGCTAATATATTCATATATCACCACCAGACCAGCTGAAAAAAATAAGGGAGAAAAAAGGAAAAGATATATGACAAGTCTGCGATATGGAATAAAAATGCTGAATCCCCAGTTCCAAAAGGAAAATAATGAGAGGACAAGAATGAAGAAAGTGAACAATACAAGCTTCCATTTAGGCTTGTTTATGAAAGCAAACATACCAAGACCAATAACGATAAAGACAGGCACACCAAGTGTTGAGACATAATTTATGAAAGGCCGCTCAATAGACTGGATTAAATAATTGTTGAAAAAGAAATTGAACTTCAGCCACAATTGTGAGAAAAAAGAGTCGCCAATTGAAGCCACATACAAGAAAAAACCAGCCAAAGATATAAGACCAATAATAATCAGTTTTTTTAGATATGGAATGATCTTCCGACTCTCAAATACACCTAATGTGAATGAGATGAAAAGTGTGATAGCTCCCAACAGTGCAGTACTCCTATGGAACATTACAAGCATTACAAAAGAAATTATCTGCATAATTATGTTGTCCTTTAACGAAAAATATAACAGGGAAAGATATATTATGATGCCAAAGCTTATCGGTACAAGGTAATATGGACCCAATATTGTGATATTGCTCAGAATCATCAAAGAAAAGAATGTTGGTAGTAGTGAATATACTGGTTTTTCATAAAAATGCCTAAATATTAAATACAGCATGCATCCGATAATAACCAGAAAAAACCCAGGTAGAAGTTCTGAAAGATCAGCTAGATTGATACCTGTTACATCTGATAAAACACTTAAAAACACATAAGAACCAGGTGGATAGTTATATTCAAGATTGCTGAAAGGCTCTGTTTCCATGATCCTATGGTTATCAGAAAAAGAATCAGCGACACTAATAGTTATCCAACTGTCGACATGAAGTGGAATGCTTACTTCATAATGCGGGACAAATTGAGAATAGAATAATATGCCTATGGCAATACATGCAAATACAGCAAAGATAGTCTGTCCTAACCATTTTCGTTTGTCTCTGCTCCATTTCTCACCAGAGAATGATGATCTGCCCTTAGGAATGCTCTGCTTATGCACAGCTGAATTTAAGTCCTGCCCCTTAATCATTGTACTGTGGAGTAATAAATATTTATATAAAACCTCCTTTTTGAATTCTTATGGACGTAAATAAGGTTATACGAGTCATTACGATAATACTGATTGCATTTGGAACATATTTACTGAGCTACTTAGTCAGATATCAGAATATTCCATATACAGACCAGCTATTTCAGGTGCTTTTATTTGTCAATATGGCTGTGTATCTCTCATATTTGATCTATTTTGATGTCCTGCTAGTTGAACGCTATTCAGTTGTTGATATATCTCATAGGATATTCAAAGCAGTTTTACTCTCCTTATTGACACTGTCAACTATCGGATTCCTAGACTGGACTTACAGGATGCCGAGGTATATTGTTTTGTTGAATGCATTATTTATGCTAACTGGACTGATAATATTCTATTATTATACAAGAGAGCAGTTTAATCTGAGGGAAAACACATTGGTTGTTGGAACATCATTTACATCACTGAAAGCTCTCCGTAAAGGCTATCGTATAATTGGCATAATAGACGATAAAAGAACTGCACCTATTTTCAATGTTCCAGTCCTTGGGAAACTCGCTGACCTGAGGAAAGTGATAAAGAATTACAGGATAACCTCAATCATTATTGCACAAAAATCACATGAGGGTATCTTCTCAATAATCAACAATTCTATAGATATGAATGTTAAGTATAAAACGATTCCAGATCTATATGAATATGTTGTCACAAACAAAGATGTTTCATTTGGTGTCATGGACATAAATATACAACCTTACAATCTGTTCAGTCGGATCTCCAAGAGGATTATGGACTTGATTATTGGACTAGTTGGCTGCATTTTATTCATTATCTCATTCCCTCTTTTTTATCTGATAATTAAGCTGGATTCTAAAGGTCCTGCTCTACTTATTCAACAAAGGCTGACCACATACAATCGTGTTTTTCATCTCATAAAATACAGGACTATGCGTGTTGATGCTGAGAAAAAGACAGGACCAGTAATCAGCCAGGGCAGGAAAGACCCACGAGTAACAAAAGTCGGAGCAGTCCTGCGTAGATATCATCTGGATGAGATACCTCAATTCCTAAATATAATGGTTGGCCACATGTCTGTTGTAGGACCAAGACCAGAGAGGCCTGAGCTTTCCAGGATTATGACAAAAGATATAACAGAATGGACAAAAAGACTATTTGTAAAGCCTGGACTGACAGGTCTTGCACAGGTAAAGAATATAACTGGGCTTCAGCCAAAAGAGAAAGTCAAGCAGGATCTTTATTATATCAAGAATCAATCAGTCATACTTGATATTAAGATAATACTTAGGACTTTATTGTTAGTCATGTCTGGCAAATAATTTACGTTATTGAAAATCTCGCTTGCGAGGGTTTCATCGGGATTCAAATACCCGCACTTTAGTGCGAGATTTTCAATACAAAGAAATGCATATGCATTTCTTGTACAAAAAATGTACCATTTTTCCGTACTGATAATTGCGATTATCAGTTCCAAAAACTGCTCACACGAGCCCATACTCGTATGTGCAGTTTTCTGTTACCAAAAATTGCCTATGGATTGTGAGCCCTTCAATACGGAGAAAAGCAAAGCT
>JAIPIC010000036.1 GCA_021734865.1 Candidatus Woesearchaeota archaeon
GCAAGTGCCACAATATTAAGTAACATTTTTGGCAAAAAACTATGATTGCTAATTAATCGTTTTTCTTTATATAGAAGATTGAGAAATTGTTGTTCTTTAGAATATAGGTATATGTTACGTAATTTCGGTACTATACAGTTGGACAACTCTTTCACAAGTTTTATATATTAGAAATAGCAACATGAGGACAAAGGGGTTATAATTGATAGCAGAGCTAATTTTACTCGGAATTCTTCTCGTACTGTCAGGATTCTTCTCAGGTTCAGAAATAGCATTCTTTTCACTATCTGATATTAAGGTCAAGAAACTTGTCGATGAGAAGAAAAGAGGTGCTAAAAGGCTGCAAAAGCTAAAAAGTCAGCCAGAAAGGTTGCTGATCACGTTGCTTATCGGAAATAATATTGTGAACATAGGCGCATCCGCTCTAGCTACATATCTGACAATCACCACATTAGGTAATGCATGGGTCGGTCTAGCGGCTGGCTTATTGACTTTGATTGTGCTAATATTCGGGGAAATCGCACCTAAAGCAATAGCGACCAAAAATAATGAATCAATATCACTTTTTATCGCTGCTCCTATTGGTTGGTTAATGAGCATTTTTTGGCCTGCAATCTATTTTCTTGAAAAAATTAACAATGCGATTCTACGATCTATGCCAAAAGGAAATGAGGATCAACCACTTGTGTCAGAAGATGAATTAAGGCATATCATTGATGTGAGTGAGCAGGAAGGCAGTATCAAACGTGATGAAAAAGAGATGATTGAGAAGATATTCAAGCTTGATGAAATTCCTGTCAGGGATATAGCGATCCCACGGAACGAGATTACCTCAATTGATATTAATGGTAGTATAGATAAGGCGATACACCAGATTCAAAGTACTGGTTTTTCAAGGATGCCAGTTTATAAGGATCATCCAGATAATATTATTGGAGTTGTACATGCAAAGGACCTCTTGGAGTTCTCTTCGAGGAATGAAACGTCCATCAACCTTTCAAAGATTAAGCAGAAAATGATTTTTGTGCCTGAATTTATGAAACTGGACTCACTCATCCGTCTTTTTAAAGAGAAAAAGTCACACATGGCCATTGTTGTTGATGAACATGGCTCAAATATGGGGCTTGTGACAATAGAGGACGCAATTGAGCAGATAGTTGGGGATATATATGATGAATTTGATAAGATCGAGAATGACATTATTAAACTCAATCAGAGCACATACATCATGAAAGGTGACACTGATATTGATAAGTTTACTGAAGTCACAGGCATCAGAGTTAGGAGCAAAGAATTTGATACTGTTTCAGGTATGATTCTGGACAAGTTGGAAAGATGGCCTGTGAAAGGACAAAAGATTAAGTTTAGAAGATTCGAATGTGTTGTAGAAAAAGTGTACAAAAAAAGGGTTGCCTCGGTTAAAATAATCATAAAACCGGAAGGAAGTTCTCGATAACAACACTTTTCGTGATAAAGAACATCTTAAAATCCCTGATTATGAATCTGGTTCTTAATTGGTCGATAAATTCTTCTGTATGATTTATTTGCGAAAAGATGCACTCTGCACAGAAATCAAATCCATTATTTATCCTGCTGAGATTATTTACAGAAGGATGAGCTTTTAGATCCGATTCCAAATCTTCTTTGTGCATTCTATCCACTGATATTAAGTACAAAACACGGTTTGGATAACCCAATATCGAGAAGTCAAAATGGCATGAAAATTTGATGATATTCTTTTTAATAACCCTTACTCTTTCATGGACAGTAGAGATAGGAATACCAGTATTCTTACTCATCTCAGTTAAGGACATTCTTGAATCTTTTCTAAGATTTGGCAAAATCTTACAAATGTCTTTTTTTCTCATTATATTTATGAGAATTTGAGGATTTATAAGGCTATTTAAAGATAGTCAATAATAATTTCACTTATCCTGAAAACTTTTCAGTTTTTCACGTAAAACAATCGAAAAATAGTGCCGCGCCCATGTTAAGAATACAGCCATTAGTCCAAGAAGGATAAAAAAATGAATGGATGTAAAAAGAGAGGGGATAAGGATTACATTTAATATTAAAAATACAATCAGCAGATTTAATATTAATCTTGGGAGAATCCTGATTCCAGTCGAAAATGCACTTGAAATAGGATTTTTCTTTTTGTTAAAGAAAAGATAATATGCAATAAATGAGAAATAAAAATGAGATAAATAGATTAATATTAGTATTGTAATAATAATTTGAAATATTGTAGAATCCATTGTCAGCCTACTTATAAAGGCAAATAAGGTGAAAGGGAATATAAGTGGTATTAGCCAAATAAGGTACCATAATAAACTAAATCCCAAAAATTTCTTGAATTTGCGTTCCTTACCTAGGATAAACTTATATATAAAAAATCGAGATATTATCAACAGAGCAAAGAATGATATAACTGCTATTATTGTCCAAGCAAAGAATCCTGATATGTATCCACCTATCTTTTCTTTAATATCAACAGAATTGGAAAGATCGTTAAGCCTGTCTGCCTGTTCATTTAATCCATTAACTGTATCTGAGAAAATTCCATTATATGCGGTCAGGCCTGCAACAAGTGAGAAAATGAACAACAATTCTACAAGTAAAGCAATTAAGGTCATCCGATTTAACTTTTTTATTCCAATCATTGTTCAATCATCATTCTGAAATTATTGATTCTATAATTTTAATCATGTAAATAGTCCAAACATACCAGCATATGTGGAATCCAAATCGTCGGCTGTAATAGCTGATGCTGTTCCAGACTCAATAATAGGTGAGCATTGTTCTTCTCCATCATCGATTCCATCAATGCATAATTGAGTTATATCCTTATAATAGATGCACACCTGGCTATAATCATGTTGTGAGTGATGTACAATCATTGATGATCCAACTTTGCTGATAGTGGATGTATTTGCATCATTATCAGGCTCACTTTTGCTGGAGACAACAAGGTCATTTTCGTTTATATAAGGGTCGCCATTTGCACCTTTGACTCTGACATTAAAGGTTATATCGCAATCATCAACTCCTTCTCTGCCAGCACTAACCTCATAGCTAATTTTATAAATATTTATCGTTGGTGCAGAGGAACCAGTGTAATTTTCATCTGCAAGTGCAGAGTAATTTATGTATTCCTGTTTCTCAGCATTTATGAATGCATGCGCCTGTCCACCTGTATCTGGAGAAAAAGCCACATTAGTAGTATCACCAGTATCGTCAATTCCACTGAGACAGATTTCATTTATCATATACTCACTTCCACCTAAAAGCTGATATAATTCAGAGTCTTTTGCTAATAACTGATCTTCTTCATCCTCGTCGGAGAAAAAGAAATTTGAGATTCCTGAATAACCGCCTGCTGACATGAATGCATCCCAGTAGTTCGTCCATGTCAACTTAACAAGATCTCTTGGTTTGTTATATGGTGGTTCCATGTTTGCAGCTCTGTAGTCTCTTGCAGCAGCACATTCGGAAGAGCCTCCAGTCTCTGGACATTTTTCCCAGTCATCACCATCAAGAACCCAGACGCTATTATCCCGGATGTCTAATCTAGCATTGCTACAGTCTGTTTCTGAACACATCTGATGCTGGAAGACCGGTTCATCGTCCACTTTTTTTGTTGATTTTTTATCATCAGTCTTTTTATCTGTATCTGTGGTTGGTGTCTGTCCACTCGTATCGACCATCTTGCCTGATGTGGTTGAACCGACATAAGATTCATATACTATTCCTTTTGCGTCGGTATAAGTCCACTTGGACTTACCTGTTGGTTGTCCTTTTTCATCATATTCATAGACTACTCCTTTGGCTGTCGTGCCCTTTGGTATTGGATAGGTAGAAGTATCTGAGGGAAGCTTGGATGATATCTCAGCACCAGTAGGATTATCGCCTTCTGACTTCACCAGGACTGTTCCTTGATATCCGTTCACTGTAAACGAATATGTTTTATCGGTTCCATCTGCTTTTGGTGGGGTGACAGCTACGGTACTCCCGTATTGTGCTTGAACCACTGTTTGAGCATAAGCGAGATTCGGATCTGTTGGTTTAGCAGGTGCCTTCTTTACATCCGTAGGGGCTGTTCCGGTCTCGGCTTGTTTTCCTAGTGTAACTTGTGCCTCTTCTTCTCCAACCACTATCCCAATTAACAGTATCAATACAATGCTCGCAAATATTAATTTTTTCATTTTACCATCCGTCTCCAAAGTCTGAACTGCTTCCGCTGCCACCTGAACCACTACTACTGGAGTTTGGTCTAGTTGCTTCCCAGCCACTGATAGCTGTTTCGCATACTGAATCATCACCAATTGTATCAAAAGATTCCCAAATTGGCTTGCATGAATCTTCATCGGCTCCTATGCCAATATTGCAAAGGAATTCTAGGAAAAGGTTTAGTGTTTCAAGCCAGCTGCAGAGGGTGCATGAGCCTGGTGCTGTGGCTTGTGTACATATTGCTGTACATGCTACATCTATGGAGAATGTAAGTAATGCTGGCACACTACTAAATGCTGTCTGAAGCTTATCTCCTATCGCATTAGCCCATGCAACAAATGGAATCCAGTTTAAGAACTGGCCCCAAACATATCTGCACCATGCGAGTTCCCGTTGGTTAACGCACATTGTTGCAGGTTGACCATACATTGTATTATTAAGGCATGATGCATATGTACACTCTATTACACGCATCTTATTCAAATTTTCTATGACTCCAGGCAGGCATAAATAGTATGCTGACAATACAATATTATCTTTAATACCAACGTAATTTTCCGAACCATTTATGCCAAAGTTGACATTTTTCAAGTCACTCTTGTATTTAGCATTGCGATCCGCAAGGTCTTTCATCCAGCCATCCTCTTTCATAGAGGCATTCTGGGCTCTGCAACTCAACATATTACAGTATTTAGATAAGAATGATTCTGAGGCTTCTTGCCATCCTTCTGTCGATGCCTTTTTGGCAAGTCCGTTGTTTGTCTGGCTTACACAACATGCTGTGTTCGTAGGAGCTATAAGACAACATCCTTTGTATCCATCTGCAACTATCGCATATATCTGTTTGACCTGTACCCAAACATTGTTTAGCTTACATATTAAATTTGCATAATTTAAAATCGTCTCTAAGGAATCAAGCCATTCCATCTGGACCAACCAACCGTCTAGGACATCATCAATCTCTGTTATGACTGCATCATCCATGGTTCCTAATGGAGAGTTCATATAATCAATGGAAAAACTGACATTTTCTTGTTCTATAGAGATATTTGACGTACTGGTAGTATTTAATAGAAGATGTATTGTAAATGTACAATTAAATTCAAGCGTGTCATTTGGTGGCAGTACTCTGTCGAGGACAACCTCTGAAATGATGTCATAGGGCGGTTCAATCGGCGGAGTATTTACATCGATAAGCAGAGGTTTGTTGCCGTTGGCACTGGAGAGGTAATCTGAGGATTTGGTCCCATTTGAAGAGTCATTAATATTAGTTGGGTCATAGCAACTATCAACTGATATGTCCAGTATCTGAATAGATTCATATCCTGATCCCTGGGATTTAAATGTTAATGGGAAATACATAAAAGGATCGAAAAATGAGATTGACTCTTTATCTATCTGAGCAGGAGATGGGTCCGATAGCTCATGATAAATGTAATCAGTTTGATTCATGAATCCTACTACATAATATTCAATTGTGTACTCTGTAATCTGTCCCATAAAGTCTTCAATCATAAATGTGATCTGTGGGCTTCCTGAAATGTCAACAACACCGACTATCCATGTGCAGGCAAAGTCATATCCATAACCTGTGCTGTCAGTATCATTATTGGTGCAGGTGGCTGAAAGATTGCCGGAATTATTGATTATAGGAGTAAAATTAGCGTATGCCTGCTTAATACCTGATATATCAGTGCCGGTAAATGTTATGTTTAATGAGTCACCAACTGCAATAAGCTCTCCTGAGATATTATAAGTTGCATTCAGAACTGAATCCACTATATATACGGATGTTGTATCCAATTCTGGCGGACTTAAGTCAGTTATGAAATAATGCGTAAGGTTCCCTGTTATTGGATTACCTACAGCGTCATGCGAGTCTGAACTAATTTTTACAGTGATATTTTCTCCGTCAGATGCAGAGGTGGCGTCAATTTCTTCCCATGTGCATGATGAATTTGAACAATTAGTTGCCTGCTCTTTGCTGTTCCCATTTACATTGGATAGGTCCAAAAACATCATAGTGTCGTCAGTTCCGGATTGTGATTCTGAAATTGACAAAGTGAAAGTATTGTTTTCAGCAGAGATGAATTTCCCTGCTCCTGAATATCCGGAATAAACACCATTGGAGACTGTCAATGAATTTACATTCGGCCCTGAGCCATCAATCTTGAATGAATAGGAATATGTTCTTGAGTTAAAATTATCACGGTTATCTGTCACATTGATAATAATGCTAAACGACCCCGACTCGTATCGTTGCAGCTGCACATTTGAAAAGTAACAAGCACTAACATTGTTTCCTAAGCTCTGGCATTGGGCTGCCTGCTGATAGATCCCTCCTCCTGAGAAAGGATCATAAGGATCTCCTTCGCTTCCATTAACAAGATCAGAGAAGTCTCCATAGACATTATCAGAGGTGAACCCTGATTCTCCTTCACTTATATTCACCATGACTGAGACGTAATGTGAACTATTGTCAATCCACTCATCTTGCATATCATTTCCATTGCTGTCAAATACAACGAGATCAAGCAGCTGCGGTGTTGTGGTATCTTTATTGAAAGTGTAACTAATAGTGATATCTGAGTCAACCTTATTGTCAACATTATCTTCAGCTGAAGCATGAAGCTTGTGATTAAGTGAATCGGAATCACATGTGAAGTCAATATCTGAGAAACAATAATTAGTGGTACCGCATTTGTACCCATAAATGATTGGATTTGTTAGGTTAAGAACTGATGCGTTTATCTGGACTGTTGAATCGTCTATCCCAGAACCATTTGTATCTGTTATTGATACTTCAATATTCAGACGTACAGTCTGGCCTGAATAAAAATATTGGATCTCTCCATTATTTGTATCGGTAACAGTATAATTGACAAGACTGAATGATGGATTTGTCGAATCATGACTCACGGTCTTACATGATGTTGAGGAGTTGTAGCCAAACTTATCAAATGCATGCAAACAGATCGTATTTTCTCCGTTGATCAACCCAAGCTGTGATGGGGAACGTTGGATTGTCTCTGATTTTGTGCATGTTTCACCTGCCACTGGGTAAAGGGACTCTTTATCAGCTCCATTGACTTGAATTTTTACTTCGGAAAGCCCGCTGCAGAGGTTTGTATAACTTGTGGAATAAGCGTAATCCTGAGCAGTGTATGAAATTGACAGATTGGTTGATGATGAAATCTGGCCACTACTAAGAGACAAAGAAGTAATCTCTGGACCGAGATTGTCCACAACAACAGAACCAGAGCTAGAATCTGCATACAATTCAGAGCCATTTTTATCCATAAGTCGGATGGCCAGATAATGCCGCTTAGCCAGCAAGTAATCTTGGCTGCTTGTGACAGAACATTCATGATAACAATTTCCAACTGGAGTACAACTGCTAAACGGAACTGCGCCAAGCATCACTTGATCAGCTGAAATATTGCAATCGTCGTCAATCTTTACTTTTGCTGTGGCTGATGTTGTATCATCCTGCCGCCGATATCCGATAATATAATCAGCGCCATAAGCTTCCACATTTTGAATAGAATGTAAAAGATTCTGGTGGATCGAGGACGATTCTGACTCCAGGCTATTTTGAATAGGATTAATCTTTGATAATGCTCCCTGAGCAATTATTAAACTTGATACGCTTGACTGATTGTCTATCTGTAGATTACTGGATGAAAAAGCTGCAGGTGTAAGAATGATTATCAAGATTACAAGAATTGCAGCATGTCTTGTTATCATTCTTGAATCAATACAATTGTTATTTATAACTTTTTTCAATTTTCAGTCTCAATGTTTCTTTTACTCTGAAATTTCATGAAATTTTCCAATTTTTATACTGTTCTTCGGATTTTGTACTATTCTAAGGATAATGTTTTTTTAATAAATGATGTAAAGCTAATAATATGATGTTTTGTTGATGAATTCGGGTCTTAGTAGATGCCCATATCTCTTTGAAAATTCGGAATTCATATTTATTAATCCCAAATCGTCATAGGTTAGTTTATCATTAACGATTTCCTGTCCAAAATAACCAAAGGAGTATATAATCATCTCTTGTGAATTATACAAGTCATCTGGGGTGATTTCTATGTAATAGTTGCTCACGTTATCAAATGGAGAATCAAATATTACTCCTCCGCTGATGAAGCTATTATTAATCTGCATGCCATCAATGTGGATTTCCTGACAGTCTGTAAATAAGTCTCCCCCTACACAATCGTCTATCGCAGGTATATTTATTGATTCCTGACCATATGGTGTGGGCAGCTGATAGATTTGATTTATTTCCATCTTGTATTTACCAGGATACAGTTCGACAACTTCTGGTTCTGTCTGATCTCCTTCATAATACATGCTGACTGTATATGGGTTTTCCTGATCAGATATTCGTGTAAGATGTACTACCGCAACCTCATTTTTTAACAACCACTGTGCAGAATTGCTAAATGACCAATTGTTTGAAGTGCGCACCTGTGCTTTTTGTTTGATTGTAACATTAATCTTCTGTTTCTTCATGAAATCAAGTTTTGCTTCTCCAGACACATTGTAAAAGGTATTAAGTGGCACCTGATCAGACATATAACCATCTGCTTGTGCTGAGAGAAATCCACCAACACACGATGATGGAAGTTTAATAGTCACTGATTCACCGTCGTCTACAGAATCAAGTACTCCAAGAAAACATGAATTTACACCACAGGAGTAACTGAGGATGACATTCTCTATGGATTCATTCGTGTAAATATTGTTAAATGATATATTGATTGGACCGCTATTCCTATGTATTTCTTTACATATCATGGGACCAAAATCAGTCGCATGTTCTCTAATCCCAGGGCCGGTACAGTTCATCGGTTTGTTTCTTCTGATATTGCTTTCGAGTGCGACGTAAAATCTATATCCTTCTCCTTTAAAAGCATCTGGATCATATATTTCCATTAGAATAGGTGTAGAAATATCATAATAATAATTGTATCTCTGAAACATCATCCATGGGAAAGGGGTTGTTGAGATATCTGGCATGATTATTTCACCTTTTGCTCCTCTACCTTTTATTTGAAGGTATATGGGCCACCAATCAAGGTACCTGAATTTCATGTCCAAATTGGTATAATTTTCTTCAAGATAAATTGTGGGCATATTGTACAAGCCTGTTCTAATGTTATTATCAGGATATATTCTTAATAGATAATTCCGTGTGGTATCGCCCTGAAAGAGGGGAACATTCGACACGAGTGCATCTTCTATTCTGTCACGGACGTCAGAAAGTTTCCAAAAGACTGGTGTTCTAACATCGATGGTCTGTGCACTCATTGGAGGTAGCCTGTCAGCCCGAGGACCCGGCATGGAATACACAGCCAAAAGATTGATCATGAAACGTTCAAAGAAAGTGAATTCCTGTTCTAGGTCAATGACTTCTGTCGCTAAATCAAAAATCTCCCTCAGCTTAACATTTAGTGTGGTCTCATATTTATCATAGATGTATTTTTCTGATCCTCTCAAAAGAATAATGGTATAATCCATTGACACTTTTACACCATCATCATTAACATATGTTGTAACATCTGGATTGCCTTTAGTTTCAACATCAAATCCAAACTGTTTGATTTCAGAGAAAGTTGATAAGCAGGATCCAATATTTCCCTCAATATATTGCTTAAGCTCATTCTCGACAGACGGATCACCCTGTGACTTGTACAATGCAGGTTTGTTTGACCCACATGAGCAGTCGGTTGTGCAACTGTTTGAACTTTTAAAATGCCACCAGTAAGCTACTCCGATTGGATTATTATCTGAAAATTTAAGGATATCTGATTCTGTAGGATTGCCAGGTTTTGAATATAATCCATATTTGGACGCATTGTAATAACCACCCGAAAAACCAATCACTTTCAAGCCTTCTTTTGCTGTATCATACAAACACGTCTCGACATACAATATCAGTGCTTCATCTTCTGATTCAGCGTCGGATTTAGTGTGTGCATCTTCAATGCTATCTTTTTGGGTGTAATACTTAATATAGAATATGATAAATGTAGAGAATAAGAGAAGTATACCTAGAATAATAATTATTGTTATCTGTCCTCTTTTATGTCCATTTTTATATCTTTTAGATCTACTTATATACATATGATTGTACTCTTTCCTATCTTTCATAGTTATTCTCATGCACTACCCCTATAGCATGTGAATTTCATAAATTCGTCTGTCACATACTGACATAAATCCATGTCTGGATTATGCACATCCGAAAATCCTGAATGGGTCGACCTAGATACTGATAGGGATGTCAAACAAATATCTCTTTGCTGCGATTCTTTCATGACACACACCAAAAATGCCTCGTTGACGCTCTTACCTTTTAATTCGTCAAGATATTGTCTTACGCTTGTAGTATAATTATTGGCCAGGGTCCACAGTATTGTCAGAATTATTAGTGAAGCAACCACAATAATCGGAAATGGTGATTTATGTGTTTTGACAGCGTGTAACTCAAAGCGACTTTTATTTATGATGATAAAGATCATTATGGCCATGTTTATTGATATGAAAATAAGGCTGGAAAGGTTGAACATCATTGAATTTGAAATTTCTCCAATCCTAATGTATATGAGAGATGTAAAGATTGTCGTAATCATATACCAGATAATTATGATATTCCACACATTTCTATCATAATTAATAATCCCTTTTATAATTTTAATATTGACGAAAATGAATACTATTGAACAGAGTCCAATGACAAATGCCTCAGCTATCATACCGATTGGGATGAAATATACTGCACTTAATATCAAGAGGCCAAAATAAACAATAAGCGATAGGTAAGAATAAGAGACGAGCAACTGGACTGGTAAGTACTTCTGTAATCCTGGTCCCTCTTTTTTAATCACACTTTTTCCTCTACAATAATAATATATAAATCTATCTGAACAAACAGACGGTATGATTGTCTGTAGACATGATGCTACAAGTATCCAGAGTATGCAATAATATTAATGTAAAATATTAATGTAAATTTAGGTCCATTGACGACATTGAGAAGATTCGTGTGGAAAACTTTAAATACTACTATGGAAAACAGTTAACTATTAGCCAAGAGAGGTGTATGGATGACAAAAATAATGGTGGTTGAAGACTCATCTCTAATGATTTCTGTATTAAAAAACTTCATTCATAAATATGATAATCATATTGAAGTACTTGATGCACACGGTGGACAAGAATCCATCGATATATATTCCAGAGAGAAGCCTGACTTAGTGTTCATGGATATAAAGATGCCAGGGATGGATGGCCTTTCAGCAATGGAAAAGATTCTAGCAAACGATCCTGATGCAAAAATTGTTCTTTGTACATCTTTAAAAGAATCAATACATCAAGAAAAAGCAATTGAGCTTGGAGCCAAAGGTTATATTATGAAGCCCTTTACCAAGCAAGATATATTTGATGCAATACAAAATAACCTAGAGGTGAATTAATTATGGGAATTAAAATTTTAATTGTAGATGATTCAGCATTTATGCGAAATATGCTTAAAAACCTTATTACCAGTTCGGGCGGTGAGGTTGTTGGGGAGGCAGTCGATGGAAATGATGCAATCGAAAAATTCAAACAGTCCTCTCCTCAGCTTGTGTTCTTGGACATCATGATGCCAAATAAGAATGGTCTGGATGCACTTAAAGAGATTATGGCAATAAATCCAGAGGCTAAAGTCGTCATGTGTACTAGTGTTGGGCAGGAAAAGGTTGTAATGGAAGCTGTTGAAGCAGGTGCTTCTGATTATATCGTCAAACCATTTAAACAAGATGATATAAAGGCTGTTCTTGAGAAGTATTCATAAACCGGTGACGAAAATAAAGGTATTTATTATTGATGATTCCCCTTTTTTTCGTAGACTTCTTAGAGATATCATAGAGTCGGATCCAGATATGAAGGTGATAGGTACTGCATTCAACGGAATCGATGCTATCTCTAAACTGAAGAGGCTTGAACCAGATGTTTTGACCCTGGATTTGGAAATGCCAGATATGGATGGTATTGATTTTCTAAGAGAACAGATGAAAGTCAGACCAATTCCTACTGTCATTGTCAGCAAGTATGCTAGTGAGTCCGCTAATGTTACTTTCGAAGGATTGAAATTAGGGGCAGTTGATTTTGTAACAAAACCTGATATTAATGATAGTAGGAGTCTTGATGAAGTTAAGGTCGAAATAATCAACAAGATTAGGGTAGTGTCAAGTGCTGCTGTCCATGTTTATAGAAATGTATTAAGTGTTTTTGGTTCTTTTAGTTCTAGTTCAACAAAGGCCATTATTATTGCGTCTTCAACTGGGGGTCCAAGCAGTGTTGAATTAATTCTTACCAGCATGCCTAAAGATATCCCAGCACCGATCCTTGTCGTGCAGCACATGCCAAGTGATTTCACCAAGACTTTTGCAGAAAGACTTGATAAAAATGCTGAGATTACAGTCAAACAGGCAGATCAGGGAGAAGAGATTAAAAAAGGCGTTGCATATATTGCACCCGGTAATTACCATATGGAAATAAAGAAAATATTCAGCGGCGGTAAAAGGGTCTGCATTGTGAGCCTAAACCAAAAACCAAGAGAACTGGGAGTCAGACCAAACGCCAATCGACTTCTAAATAGTGTTGCTCCAATCTTTAAAGATAAAATAATTGCTGTTATTTTGTCTGGCATGGGTTGCGACGGAACTGAAGGATGTAAAGAAGTCAAAAAATATGCTGGTACTGTTATTGCACAATCCAAAGATAGCTGTCCGCTTTATGGTATGCCAAAATCAATTGTAGAGAATAATCTGGCCGACATGATACTGGACGCAGAAAAGATTCCTGTTGCCCTGGTGCAGCTTCTTGAAGTGTGATTCTTATTGAGTGGGATTTGCACAACATAAAAATATAAAAACAGAAAGTATATTTAGTATACAATAAACTGTAAAATAAAGAGGTTAAGTTGGATACTAAGCAATATAAAGAAGAGTTTCTCCAGGAAGCAAATGAACACATTGACAGATTAAACGAGTTATTCTTGAATCTTGAGAAAAACGCATCAGATTTCGAAATAATTAATGAGATTTTTAGATCATTTCATACACTGAAAGGTAGCTCATCGTCGATGGGGTATTCAAAGTTTAGTGAGCTTGCTCATTCTATGGAAGATGTTCTTGAAAAGATAAGGGAACATGAACTAGTTATCACAAGCGAGATAATTGATACCTTGCTTGAAGGTACTGACATGCTTGAGGGAGCATTAAAGAGCATTGAGAGCGATGACATGGACAATATTGATATACATGAAATCAACAAGGAGCTTAAAGAGATCATCGGTATCCATATCCAAAGAAAGAACAGTGTTAATGTTGAAGAACATGCAATAATAAATGATGACCAGAGATCAATTATCAAACAAGAAGAAGAAGAAGGATTTATGGTCTACAGAATAATCATTCATTTTGATATCAGTCTTAAACAACCACAGCTTAAGGCTATGTTAATTATACGGAATTTGTCAAATGTTGGCAAAATAATCTTAACATATCCAGCACGTGATGACCTTTATTCTAAGCTAGGTCATGAGTTTGAGGTCATATTGAGCACAGACAAGAACACTGCTGAGATAGAAAAATTGATTGATAAACTCCTTGGTATTAAAGAAATCTCTTTTCTTAGTGTTGATGAGAAATATAAACGAAAGGACAGGGAGATAGAATTTGAAGAAGAGCGGTTAAAAAGAAAAGCAAAGAAATCAGATGTTGTCAAAAAGATACAGAGTGTCAAGATTGATATCAAGAGACTGGACAATCTGATGAACCTTGTTGGCGAACTTTTAATAAATAAGATCCGACTGCAAGAAGTTGTCCGGGAGCATAACCTGAAAGAACTTGACACGTTACTTGCTGCAATAGACAGACTCACTTTGGATATACAGGACGAAGTCATGAAAGAGAGAATGATCCCTATTGGGAATGTGTTCAACAGATTCCCAAGGATGGTCAGAGATCTTGCCAAGAAAGAAGGAAAAGAAATTAACTTAATAATTGAGGGGCAGGAGATAGAATTTGACAGGACTATTCTCGATCAAGTGGGAGAACCCATTGTTCATCTGCTACGTAATTCAGTAGACCATGGGATCGAGAGTCCGGAAGAAAGGCAGAAGAATAATAAGGATTCAACTGGGAACATCAAGTTGGTGGCTTCAAGAGAAAAGAACCACGCAGTCATCAGTGTTAGTGATGACGGCAAAGGGATAGATCCTGATAAAGTGTATCAAAGCGCAATGCAGAAAGGACTTGTTGAAAATGATGATGACAAACTGACATATCATGATAAACTCAGATTGATCTTTACTCCAGGACTTAGTACAAGGGACAAGATTAGTGAAATATCCGGAAGAGGTGTCGGTATGGATGTTGTAGAAAATAAAGTTAGGGCACTTGGAGGAACTGTCAAGATAAACTCTAAGGTCAATGAAGGTACCCAAATAACGATGCAGCTACCGTTGACTCTTGCAATAATAAGCTCACTTCTGGTTAGAGTAGGATCAGACACATTTGCACTTCCATTATCGACAGTAAATAGTGCCTTGTCATCCAGGAAACTAAATATAAAGACTATCCAAGGCAATGAAGTATTCATTTTTAGAAATAAGGAAATCCCATTGATTAAACTTCAAGAATTGTTCAATATTGAGGGAGACAATAATGAGAATGGGACAATTATAATAGTCGATAAGGAGGATAACCAGATTGGTATTTTAGTTGATGAGATAATCTCACAACAACAGATCCTTGTCAAGAACATTGATAATGTTATTAATGATATAAAAGGACTTTCGGGGGCGACAATACTTGGAAATGGAAGAGTCGCATTAATATTAGATACTGAAAGCCTAGCAGGTTAAAAGATGAAACACAGCGATAAAATAAAAAAAATTCATGAAGAAGCAAGTGACTATTGTGCTAAAGCTCTATCCAAAATGGTAGACAGGAATGTTAAGGTTGACTTCCCAAAGATATTGACATGTGACAGCAAAGACCTTTTCTCGATGGTGGACAGAATAATGGTGTCCAATCTTGGCATTATTGGAGATCTTAGAGGAGACATGCTATTTGTTGCCAGAGAAAAACATGGACTGGAATTAGTTAAGGTTCTTATGGGCGGCAATGTTGAATACACAAATGTTGACGAAGATGTTGAGAGTGCATACAATGAGACATTTAATATTATTGGTGGAGCATATTTGAGTTCTCTTGCTAATAATCTTGACTTGAAGATATTTCCAAATCCTCCTCTATTTATGTCAGGAGAATCTAAACTTGTTACGAGGGATATTGTAAAAAAGTTAAATTTTAAGGTAGGTGAACTGTTGGTTGTAAAAACTGCACTGCATATCAACAATCTTGAATTTACAGGAGAGATATATATGATTCTTGACAAAGATTCTGTAAAAATTTTATCCGAAGTCATAAAGAAGGTGTGAAAAAATGGGTGATCTTACAGACATGGAGTTTGATGCTCTCAAGGAAGTTGGTAATGTTGGAGTTGGTAATGCGGCTACTGCACTTTCAAAGTTTCTGGATAAAAAAATTGACATTGCATTACCAGACACCAGATTCGTGCATTTCAGTAAGCTTTCAGAAGAACTTGGTGGAGCTGAAAGGATTGTAACTGGAGTATATCTGCAGTTGGTCGGAGATCTCTCAGGTGAAGCCATATTTATTTTTGAACAGGAAGGCGCCTTTAAACTAATTGATTTAATTACAGGAAATCAAGTTGGTAATACAAAAAATATGACCACATTTAATGAATCTGCTTTTAAAGAGATGACCAATATTTTTACTGGTGCATATCTCTCTTCTCTATCAAAGATGCTTGATTTAACCATATTACAGTCTATTCCTCATATGGCAGCCGACATGACACAATCGATTCTGGACTTTATCCTTATCAGATTTTCAGAGCACGCTGATGATATCCTGATGATAAAGACAGAAATTGATATCCAAGGTCATAACATCAATGGTTGTTTCATGATGATCTTTGAGCCAGATTCTCTTAGTAAGCTCATAGATGTGCTAAAGACTAAATATGGAATATAAGATGGAAAGTGAAGATATTATTGTCTCCATGGGCAGATATGCAATAGCTTACCCTCCTGCAACCTTAGGCTGTGTTGGTCTTGGTTCATGTATTGGTCTTGTTCTGTATGATAAGAACACTGGCATGGCTGGTATGGCACACATAATGCTTCCTGAGATAAAAGAGTCACAACCCAAAGGAAATCTGACGGCTTTGATAGCTCATAACAATATTAAGATGATTAATGTCATCAAGAGAGTTATGGACGAACAAAAGATTCAGATGTATGAAATTAAAAATGATCTTGGAAATATTAGGTCTCATGCAGGAAAAATCAATCCAGATATCATGCTTATAGATTCAAGGGTTGATGTATCTCCAATTGACCTCATGCAAGAGTTGGTATCAGACTTTAGGAATATGAGGGTCATCCTTACTAATGTCACTACAGACTCTGATATGATATCAAACTTCTACAATCATGGTGCATATAATGTGCTTTTTAATCCGCTTACGAACACAAAGATTAAGATTGCTATCGATTCAGCTGCAAGGTATAAGATGCTTAAATATGCAAATGTGACAATAAATATGATGCTTTCACAAATGATTGCGGAAGGAGCAGACAGAGCAAGCATTAGAGCAAAGATTGCTGGAGGAGGGCATATGTTCCAAACAATAATCGATTCTGATATTGCAAACATCGGCTTCAATAATGTTAAAGCCGTCAAGAAATATCTTGGTGAGCTTGGGATACCACTTATTGCTGACAGTACAGGTGGATCTTTGGGAAAAACAATTAAATTCAAATGCGGCCAGACTAAATTGGATATTGCAACGCAAAAGTGGAAATCAACGATTTAATATGGAAATTGTCGACTTAGATAAATGGGATTATGTATCTAATCGGGTCAAGCACATCTTAAAATTTGAATTTGACAATTACAGTGAAAAGTTTATCAAGAGACGTTTTGAAGTCAGACTGCGTATTCTAGGAATCAAGTCCTACATGGAATATTTAGATTATATAAACAACAATCCGGATGAAGCTAGTAAGCTTTTGAAGGAGATGACAATCCATGTAACAAACTTCTACAGAGATTCTACTGTTTTTGATTTATTAAGAAAAGAATTGCTACCCAGACTTATTAACCAAGCATATCTTGAAGCAAGACCAATTAAAATTTGGAGTGCTGGTTGTTCAACTGGTGAAGAGACAATAACTGTAGCGATACTTTTGGATCAAGCCTGTAGGAATTATGGTAGGTGGATCAGACACACAATATTAGGGACAGATAGGGACAAACAGTCTGTAATATCTGCAATAAGCAAACGGTTTTTCCCAGAACAATTTAAGGAAATGCCAAAGGAGTTGATTGACAAATATTTTGACCAGCATGATGATTATTATGAGTTTAAAGGTATCCGTAATGAGAATATAAGATTTGAAGTAGGTGATATCCTCTCTGCGAAGACACCAAATAATCTCGATCTGATTCTATGCAGGAATACTGTGATATACTTTGATAATAGTGCAAAGTCAAAGCTTTACGAAAAATTCTTTGAGATACTGAAGCATAACGGCTTTTTAATTTTGGGAAAGACAGAGTCCCTTATCGGACCTGCACGAGATAAATTCGAGTCATATAATCTACACGAGAAAGTCTTTCATAAGAACTAATAATAATTCTAAATTAGAGTAATGAGTTATTTGTTATTATTAAGGAATTAGTATCATTATTGTTATATCAGTATACAAATTAGTAACATTTATATATTAGTATGGTTTTTATATATACACAGTGGTGGGTGATAGCATGAATATCCAAAATACACAAAAAATGAACAATATGATTGAGGAATTGACACGTCATGGGCAAGTCAATCTATTTGATAATCCATATGAATTTGCATCGAAAATGTTCAATGATGCTGTTCCAGAAAGTAAAGAAGCAGAAGAACAACCTGTTCAGACAATCATTCAGGAAGTTCCAAAAACTATCAATGAAGGACATGTAAAGTTTTTAATTGATCAGAAAATGAATGAGTTAAAGTCTCATATGAATGCAGTTATTGCTAGTAAGTTTGACCGGATGCATGAAGAAATAAGATCTTTAAAAGTTAAACCAGTGCATCCAGAGGAGGAAGTTAAACCTCAAACGCAACTAAAGACAGAGCCAGTTAAAGTTGAGAATCACCCAAGAAGCGGTGGATTTAATTCAAGTGATGTATCTATAGAAAAGATATTTTATGCAGGAACCAGATAGAGAGAGGGGAGTTAGATGAGAAAGATTTGTGTTATTAATCAGAAGGGTGGAGTAGCTAAAACAACCACTGTAGTAAATTTAGGTGCCGGTCTGGCACGGGAGAATAAGAAGGTATTGATAATTGACCTTGATCCTCAAGGGAATATTAATACGTGTTTGTCATCACGGTCACAAAAAACACTTTATAATTTTCTTATTGAGAATGCTGAACTTGGTGAATGTATAACCAATCTTGGAAGAAATCTTGATATTGTCAGGAGTGATGAGTCATTAACAAAGGCTGAATTCATACTGGTGGGTGAAAACGGACGGGAATCATATCTCAAGCGTAAGCTTGAAGTCGTTGCAAACTATGATTATGTATTGCTGGACTGCCCACCTTCACTTGGATTGCTAAACCAGAATGCATTATTGTATTCAAGTGAAGCGATCATTCCTGTATCCACGGATCCTCTTGGTTTCGATGCTTTGAACAAGATGATCCAGGTGATACAGACTCTTAATGGTACATTTTGCCACGATCTTGTAATTAGTAAAATTGTCCCGACAATGCATGATGCTCGTAACAAGATTTGTGTTGATACGCTAAGCAAAATGCAAAATGAGTATTATGAATTAATAACAGAACCTATAAGGATTAACAGCAAGCTTAAAGAAGCCCCATTGCACCAAAAATCGATCTTTGCCTATGACAAACGATCGAGAGGAGCGTTAGACTACGAGCAACTAGTGAAGACAGTGATTAGAGACGAAAGCAAATACGACAGAGAACCAGAGACTACTGAGGTGGATGTAACTCATCCACCCAGCTCCGCTCCCTCTGTGCATTAAGGGTTTTATCAATACCACCCCGAATGGGATGGTATCATTTTTATTTCTGCATTTATGAATTTCATTTTATTATTGACGACAATAAAAGTTACGATCTGTTGTCTTTCCCATAAAAAAAGGAATATTCCACCATAAAGCTTATATCCTACCCAATTTACATCACGTTAAAATGTTTTGGGGAAATGTTAATCAAGTTATAAGGGAGGCTGATGTCATCTTGTTAGTGATTGATGCACGCTTTCCATTCGAAACACTGAATGAAGAGGTTGAAGGTAAGGTTAAGAAAGAGGGTAAGAGGCTCATATATGTGCTAAATAAATGTGATCTCGCTCCAGAGCACTCATTATATGCCTTCAAAAAGAGGCACCCTAATACGGTTGTAATGTCCACTAAGGAGCGTATTGGAAAATCTCAATTGAGGTCAGCTATATTACAAAGTGGAGAAAAAACAGTTGTTGGTGTCGTTGGATATCCAAATACTGGGAAATCATCAATCATCAATTATATGAAAGGGCGTTCGAGCGCAGCAACATCAAGCATGAGCGGATATACCAAAGGTATCCAGAAAGTGAGGGCTGATAACAAGATAATGATGCTTGATACTCCTGGTGTGATCCCTTTTAGAGAAAAGGGTGGTAAGCCAAAACATACTACTATCGGTGCTATTGACTCCAGCAAGATTAAAGATCCAGAAGGGGCTGTATATAAAATAATCCATGATTATCCAGGTTCATTGGAAGAATATTATGAAATTGAATGTAACGACCCAGAAGAGATATTGGAAAAGATTGCAATTAAGCTGAACCGCTATTCTAAGGGTCACGTACCAGATACATTTACTGTCTCAAGAATTATTTTGAGAGATTGGCAGAACGGAAAGATCCGACAGTAAGGTTAACCTTGCTTTTCTTAACCCCATATTTTTAACCTTGTATAATTTAGACGAATAAATAGTCATAACCAATTTCTACTTAATAATCATGTCATAAGTAAATAGTGTTCATCAAAATGACAAATAGAAAAAAAGAGATTGGACCTGAAAAATAAGATATGAGACCTGAGACTGCCAGTTTTTCTGGCAGTAATTCAGATCACCAAGGGCTTATCATATGTGATCCTGTAACGTCCTTTCTTGTCCTGTTCTAATTCAATCAAGTAACCAATGATATGGGGTCCATCATCGATTCCAACTAATTCTGTATTGATTCTTGATGTGTTTTTCGGATTGGATATTTTTTTCATGTTCTCACCTCATTGTGAGTCTTAATGACAAGGTTATTTATATACAATAAGCAGGTTAATTCTGATTAATACTGCGGATGATGTCAATTTATCGACACATATAAATAGTACTTTCACTTTTACACGCATTGAGGTGAAACAATGTTCAAATGTCCCCACTGTAAAATTTATTCTGCCATCAAAAGAGGAGTAAAAAAGAACAAATCCGGTTGGAT
>JAIPIC010000037.1 GCA_021734865.1 Candidatus Woesearchaeota archaeon
AATTGAGATTGATTTAATAAGAATTGCACATAATCTGATTTTAATAAAGAATCGGATAGGTTCTTTTCTTAATTTTAGTTGTTAATATAAGTTATTTTCTCACAATTTTAATTGCTAAAAGCAATTGTCGGACAGCCTCCTATTACTCAGTTGACATTATAAAAGGAGGGATCATGAGTAACTCAGTATTCACAGTAATAATTTTCGTTGTATTAACATCATCTGCATTCGCAGACACTGAATCGCTGGATGCCTTCCTCGATTGTCATTATGAGCTGTCCTTCCGAGATGATGTTATTAGAGGAGAAACCATTGACATACATGCCAAAATCCCAACGTGTGAAGACGGCTGTCATGGACTGCATAACTGTATGATCTATCTCACGATCCAAAATTCAGATGGGGTGCTCATGCAGATTATCCAAGGAAGAGATGAGCAGGGAAAGGTTACATGGTCTGTGATCCTCGAGTCTGGTGCAGAGTACGCTCAAGTCATAGACCCTAATGATAAATTTGAACTGGGGTGGTTCAAGAAAAAAATATCAAGATATCTAGGAGGGCATTAAGATGAATATAAAAGCATTAGTTATCGGTTTGTTCCTGATCCTCATAGTGGCGCCCGCAAGTGGCATGACATTACCACTCGAGGAATTCCTGGCAAAAAAGATTGTTGAAGTAAATAATCTGCCTGACGGGTACGACGATGCTTGTCTGATTATGGAACAATCCTTCATGATTGCAAGGATGGAAGAATACTCAGAAAATGGAATCGCGGTCAGTTACTTGAACGTGAGTGGACCCATGTACTTCACATACTCAATACTTGAGCAAGAAGGCAAGATGCCCATATATATCATCATGTATGGTGAAGATGAACCCTATTATTTCGTCATGCTTGACACAGAGGATGGGGTCGTATCGTACAATGAAATCATTGAAGGCACATGGGATCCACAACAGTTCAAAATGCTGATACAGAAAATGGCTCAATTTGTGCCAGATGAAAATCCATGTAACAAACCAAAAGATAAGATCAGACTGAAAGGAGGGGTTCTCGTATGACAAAATGTCTGATCATAGTTCTGGTATTAAATGTGGCTACAATTCTCATCGTAAATAAGAGTCGATGGCTACAGGATCAGATTGAACAAAGATGGGGAGGCGAGATTCTTGTTTTCTGGTGGGTACCAATTATTTGTCAGGTGCTCCGATTATTAACCCTAATCATTTCCATAGGCGGTAGTCATAGTAATGATAAAGTCCACAACACTCATAGATTTATTCCTGGTCACGATGGATGGAAATATGAATAAAGAAGGCACGAAACCTGTCAAAGGAATGAAAGGGGGTGAATCATGAAAAGACAAGCAAAAAAGGGATATGATCGAGGGAAAGTTGTACAGTGTGAGGTTTGCCATTGGAAGGGCAAGAAAAAGACGGTTCTTAGAGCTGGAACATCCGGTTATTGCCCTGGATGCAAAAATGTAAAACTGGTATAAGATAACAGACAGCGCCTACGATGGAG
Organism: Candidatus Woesearchaeota archaeon; assembly: GCA_021734865.1. Taxonomy (GTDB): domain Archaea; phylum Nanobdellota; class Nanobdellia; order Woesearchaeales; family JAIPIC01; genus JAIPIC01. Next base: position 1,526 of record JAIPIC010000037.1, read on the forward strand.
AAATAACTATGGGAAAAGGAAACAACCAGAAAAAGAAAACTTGTCCTGTATGTAGAACAACCCACAAAGTCAGCAAGATAAAAAAATCTGGAAAAGGAGGGAAGTGTCCCACTTGCGGTAAAGCAAAACTGATCTAATCATAAATGGAGGTGACAATGGGAAAGAAGAAAAAAGACCAAAAACGCAGCAAGAACAAATCTCGAGGTAATGGTGGATCCACTATCAAATGCAAGAAATGTGGATTTCTTAATTCCAAAAAGAAGGCCAAGAATACGCGTGGTCGACCAGCAACCTGTAAGTCTTGTGGCAAGCCAATCTGATATATCCAATATGTGACAAAATCAGATAAGAGATATTTCAACATAAAATCCAGATTATTTAAGAAAGGAGAAACATCATGAATATGTGCGAAGAAGTAATTCAAAAGTTGTTTGGAGAATATGTAAGGGGTCACCTCAGTCAGATAGGAATCGATTTTGTCGATGAGCATACAACTGAATGTGATGTGTGTGCACAGATTCTGGCCAATACAGAATCAGACTACGCCATCTGCAAAGAGGTTTCTCCACTTCTCCGTGTTTACGTAATGGGTGAACTGGGACTTGAAGTTGAACAGATTTTCGTCAAAAATCATGTCAAGACCTGCCGAGAATGTGCACAAAGTCTGGCCATTCTGGAAGAAGGCAAGAAATTACCTTGTGGTGATGGATTGCTCATGGGGTATGCGGCCGGTGACCTGGATAGATACAATCAATCAATCGTCGAAGCTCATCTCACTCTGTGCTCGAGATGTGCCCAAGACGTGGCATCAATCCAGTCGGTTTAAACCATCCGGCTCTCAGCACACATGTGCTCTATCAGCATGTGTGCTGAGTTTACACGGTAATATTTGAGGTTATTCTCATTTAAAATCGACAGCATGAAAAAGGAGGTGATTTGGTATGTCAAAGCAATGTGAAGTGGTTAAACTGATGATACAGGACTATGATGAGCTGGACATTCTGCAAAAAGTTGTAGTGGAAACTCACTGTGTAGAATGTGAAGAATGTGCTCATGAAATGGCGATTTTGGATCATAAAAAAAACAGCACATGCATTGTCGATTAGTCTAACACTATTTATAGTGTCATAAAATGTACAATAAATGGAGAACTGCCGATGGCAAGAATTTTAATTATTGAAAAGGACAAATCGCTGGCACAATTGGAAGAGTTGTTACCGGATTATGAGCTTGTCTGGCTGCCGCTGGAAGAAGCAATTATCGCTCACGATTTTGATATTGCCATAATTGATAGGAATCACATTTTACCGAACACCTGCGATAAGCTGATTGAAGTTCTGAAAATGAATGGATGCAATATCATAATTGGATTTGGTTCCCTTGATCACATGAACAGACAGTTTTTCTGCAACTATCTGAAACCTTTTAACCCTTCCCTTATGGCAGACCTAATCAATGGCATCATCCAGATTATCTAATCCATGTGCTGTTAGAGACTTTCGTCTTTCTTAAAAGTTTCTAACAGCACACAGTTCTCTTTTTTATCTTTACTTTTTTTATACTATTTATTTACAATATTGTAAATAAATTTGAGAAAAAAAAAGAGATTAGTCGTTGTCTACTCTTGGTGCGAGGATGAAATCCAGCAGAATCTTATCAACTTCCTTGAATTCAAGTTTCAATGGATAGTCTGTGTTAAATTGAAGAGTCACTTCTCCAGATATCTTGCTCGCGGGAATCATTTTCTTTAGGTATTCAATTGAATACTTCGCCTTTATTTTGTCTCCCTTTTTCTCATTAATAATCTTGACTGAGTCTGATCCTTTAATCTCAATCTCAGCTTTATTGAGGTCTCCTTCTGATACTACATTGAATTTGTCTCCATCCATAATCAAAGAAACACTTTCTCCTACTACATCTGCATCCTCAATTGCGTCAGTCAGTACATCTGCTGGCATTTGAACTGTGATTGGAAAATTCAAACTCGGAACCTTCTGCTCTTTTTCTTCAAATTCTATTAACGGAAGGCTAAATTTCCGTGTTGATGAGCCTTTTAGGGTCACTACAAGCTTATTGTTATCGTCCTGAAGAGACAATATATCGTTGGCTTTTGTTCTTCTTAATATCTGTTTCAGATTATTTAGGTTTATTGCAAGTTCAATATTCTCTTTAACATCATATTCAATGAAGCTGCTGGAAAACATCTTGAATACAACCATGGCAACATTTGCCGGGTCCATTGCAACAAGCTCTATTGACTCTGAACTGACTTTAAAACGTGCTTCGTTTACTAGGTCAGAAATGATTGTTATACTATCCTTAAAGTATTTTGGTTCAGCAAGACTAAGTTTCATCAATATCTCCCCCCGTTTTGTTAGGTCTTTGGTAGTGGTACTCATTTATATTCTTTATGGTGATGTGGTCAGTATTTTGAAGATTTTACCACCACAAATTATATATAATGTGACGGATATATGGATATCACTTTGACAGATGAAAAAAAGGAAAAAGGTACAATTGGTACAATTACTATCGCTCCTTTAGGGATGGGATATGCAAATATTGAACCTGGTCTCAAGAGGTTTCCCTCTGAACAGTTGTTTGCAATAGTATGCAGTAAAGATAATAACAAACAAAAATATATTGATGAGATATCTAAGCTTATAAAGGTCATTACAATTGAAGTAGATGGAGATGTGTGGGAAGAGACCTTTAAGGCTGCCTCAAATATTGTTTCTGGTTATAAAAACAAAGAGATTGTTGTAAATGTATCTGCAGCGGATGCAAATTCTGGGTGTGCTGCTACCTGTGCAGCTTTTGTCAATGGAATTAAGGCCTTTAGAGTTATGAATAACGAAATTAAGATGCTTCCTGTCATCAAATTTTCATATTATAAGCTTATCCCAGACAAGAAAATGGATATCTTAAGGTATTTATCTGACAATGAAGACTGTTGCGCTTCGATGGATGAACTTTCAAAGAGACTTAAAATGAGCCTTCCTCTTATTAGTTATCATATTAATGGCACTTTACGGGCAGAAGGTCTAAAGAACATGGGTCTTATAACAACAGATGAAGTAAGTGGGCGAATCAGAATCAAATTGACTTCACTTGCCAGATTGATATTAAGTGGTCATATTGTTGCTGAAACCGAGGATTAACCTTAATAATAACTTTTTAAGCAATTGGATATCCAGTTTGTCCTAAGCATTTGGTATCAAACACATTTGAAAATTCTGAGTAAATTTTTTAATAAAAATACTCATTCTTTCGTATGTGATATCCCATTAATAAAGTGTACTCTTAGGACATATATTAGTGGAAAGGATATTATCGAGCCTATTATTGGAAAAGCTACCGGACTAATTTTCCATATAATAAATAGGATGCCGTTCAATGCAAGGTATATTAATACACAAAATAAAATGTGGATTATATTATCCCTAATTACAAGCTGTTTGAATGAATTTATTATCGACTTTAGAGGTTTCTGAGTGAATATATTGCTGTATGTAAAGAATAAAGGTACTAAAAGTAAGTAAAATAGGATTGAAGGGACCAAAGAAGAAGCAGTAATTGTATCGCCATACTTCTCTAATAGAGTAACTGAAAGGTCATCAAACATTTGGAATATGTTAATTATTAGCAAGATAACAGCAAATGGAATACCAGCAAAGAAAAATCTAATAAAATACTTGATCATCGAAGTTTTTTTTTCTCCAGAGAAATACCATGAAACTGACTGAAGAAGAGCATATATCACGTAAGCGAATAATAGGAAAAGTACCATTGTTATAATCATCTGAGTGACCATGCTTCCAATCTCAGGAATTGTAAGTATTGAATCAAGGAACTGATTCTGATTCATTATCATGTCTGCTATGGTTTCATTATAACTTGACACAATCCTCATGAGTTGATTGTACTGTGAAGTCAGTCGTATCTCAAAGAATGCCAACTGAAGAAATGCTATGACAAATATTAGGAACAAGTCTGCAAATGATACTACTAGCATGTTTTTAAGGCGAAGTTTTGAGAATGAGTTGTTGAGAAGCTTTTGGTATCTGCTCAACCACGATTCTGGTGTTATCGCTTTATTTTTATTCAAGATCCCCTTTTTGTGTTTTCTCTCTTTGGTCATTAAGGGATCAATAGTCAGCACAGTAATATATTTTTTGGTCAGAGCAGATTAATAATCTTAAAAGAACAAGTTTTATATATGTTACATTATTGTATATGGGTATGGACATTCCTGAAAAGTATTGTCAAATATTCTTTTTTTTTCTTCTCGTGCCATTAGCTTATGCGGTCCCTGACTCTGATATTGATGGTGTTCCTGACATCGACGATATTTGTCAGAATACATCACAAGGAGAAGCTGTCCATCCCAGTCATGGCTGTGGATGCGAGTATATGATATCAGATGACTGTGATACTGGAATGTGCTGTACTTCAAATAGTACTGAACCACCTGCTTGCTATGTACGAGCAGGGGGGATCCCACACTGTGGAATTGAGCCAGAGCGAATTTCTTCAGGTATCCCCTTATTATCCTCACAATATATTGAAGGTCAAATCATTGTTGATCCTAATAATCCGAGATGGCTTGTATACAATAGAGATAGTGATTCTAATGGAGAATTGGACCCTTTTTTCCTTGCTGGTGTAGGTGACCCTGAAATGTTTTTGTATTATGGTACCCGCAATGCTGATGGTACTAGGAATGGAAATCAAATGCAAATTATTAATCGCCTAATTGAAAATGGGGGCAATGCTATATACTTAGACGCAATAAGATCACATGGTAAGAATACGGCGGCCAATATGCACAACCCATATATTGATGGAGACCCTAATAAGGGATTTGATAACGATATTCTGCAACAGTGGAAAGAGTGGTTTACCACAATGGATGAAGCTGGCATTGTAATATATTTTTTCTTTTATGATGGTGGGTCTCATCCATTAAATACATGTGACAGCAAAACTATTGATATTGCTGAAAGAGGGTTCATTGAGAAGATGGTTAATGAGTTTAAACAATATAAGCATCTCATATGGGTTATTCGTGAAGAGTTCAATGGTGAACCAAGGATAGGTTGTCCCAATTGGGATACTGAAAAAATACATAATTTTGCAGAAGTAATCAGAGAATATGATAATTACAACCATGTGATTGCAGTACACCAATGGCCCGGTAATAGTCATCCAGGTGTAGATACGGAGACCGAATTCCTGTTGGCTGATGATGAATATCTTGATCAGTTTGCCATGCAGCTCAATTATTATAGTAATGTCGATGAAATGAGAGCAAAGGTACTGGATGCAGTAACATATGCTAATGGTAGATATCAAGTAAATATGGCAGAATCTACATGGGATGGTTCTGGACCAATTTTCGATTTTGGTGATATTGTTAGGAAAAAAGCATGGGCAACCGCACTTAGTGGTGCTTATTATATGCAGTTTGGATGGTTTCTACCAGAAAGTTATTGCCCTGACAGAGGTAACTGTAATCCAAGTAATGCTGATCTAAATTATTTAAAATGGCTTCAAGAGTTCATGGAAAATACTGATTTTAATAAGATGGTACCTGATGATCAACACAAATGGATTGGATCAAAATATATGCTTTCCAACCGTAATACACATAGTTATATCATCTATTGTAATGGTCAAGCACCGGGGATAAAAAATATACCCGCTGCAACATATTCCATTGATTGGATAAATACTAAAACAGGAGAAGAGGCCTATTCAGAATATGTAAATCCCAGCCAGTGGAGTTCAAACACTTTCCCAATACCATCACAATTCAAGGATTCAAATGATCTGGTTGTATGGGTGAGGATAAAAGAGGATACTTCTTGCACACCTGGTGAAGTCAGTTCCACTTCATGTGGAAAATGTGGTACCAAGACCAGAACGTGCCAGGCAGATTCATCTTGGAGTGGTTTCTCAGAATGTATGGATGAGTCAGGTGATTGCTTGGTGGGCGAAACTCAAACAGCCGCTTGTCCACTCGGAGGAGAGAAATTAAGGACGTGCTTATCTTCCTGCACCTGGGGAGAATGGGGAACTTGCAGTGATAATCCTTCTCAATCAGTAACAGGATTTTCAGTTGTAAATTCTGATACTGATCAGACTATTAGTGGTCTCTCAAATGGCGATACGATAGAGTATTCAGTAATAGGAACAAGAAATATCAACATAAATGCTAATACAAACCCACAGTATGTTGGAAGCGTTATGATTTATCTTGACGGCAATTTCTTAAGGACAGAAAACTCTTATCCTTACTCAGCGGCTGGGGACCTTTTTCCTGATTACCTTGCTTTTGACCCACCTTTATCATCAGGTTCTCATACTCTCAAGGCAATTCCATACTCTGGTTATGATGGTACTGGTACGCAGGGCAGTCAAAAAACTATAGAATTTAATGTCTGTGACAATAGTGCTGACGCCACTAATAATCTTAAGGTCTTTAATGCGGATACTGGCAAAGAGATAGGTACTCTAAATAATGGCCAGACAATCAATTACCCTAAAAATAACTTTTTAATCAACATTGAAGTGGAAGCAGATGGCGCAGGAAGTGTAAAAATAATATATTCCGGAAACGCAGACTGGCCTACTGAATGGCAGATCAGCTCCAGAACAGAATACGAATACCCTTTCACTTTCCCAGGTGATACTCAAGATGGATTAAAAGGATTTACACCCCGAACAGGTATGTCTCACACAATAAGAGCAATCTCATGGAGTGGTAAAAATTTATCTGGAACAAAAATTTCTGAAAAAGAGATCAGTTTTTATACAGCAGCCAGCCCTGGACAATGTTATAAATGCGGAGAAGGGTTATTCAACCTTTGCGATGAGAGCGAGTGTCACAGTTTAGGTGAAGGTTGTAGATTTGAGAAAATCTTATGGTATGGTAAATGTCGTTCTGAAGCATATATAAATTAAGCACAATTGCCTAACAATTGAGCATTCTCAACTCCAAAATTGAATACAAATGATCTATGATATTTGTCATAATATGTTTTATAGTTGATTATTTTGACGAGTTTATGTGTTGAATTGTGGTCAGTTATGTACACATTTGTAAGTCCATCAATGTCATACTCTCCACAGTCGGTAGATATATCATAAGCCCCAATTTTTCTTGCTATAGATGAGCCAAATTCAATGAATGTTCCGAGCGGCACATCAATGGAAGTCATAAAATTATCTAGTCTAATAATGGAATCCACGGACTCAAGAGATATGGAATATTCCATTCTGATCTGCACTGTCTTATTAAATACATATGAATTAATAACAATATCGCTACTGTTGAAAATCTTAAATCCCATTTTTGTAATCTGATTATGGTCAATACAATCTAAAACTCTGCTTTTAATCATACTGTTAAGATAATATTCAGTGTTAACTGGTTTTTTTCTATAGACAGTTATATTATTATTCCCAACAATGATAAATTCAGTTGGATTCAGTTCCCCGCCCACTATTCCCATATACCATACGGCTTCTTCTGATACACTCTGAAGACAACTGGAGATGTAATAGCTAACTGGAGATACCTCTGTTGTAGCAGAAATTGAATAATTATCAAATAAGATAAAGGCAAGACATAGTATCACAACCAACAGTAAGCCAATTATAATAAAGAATGATACTTGTGAATTTCGCATATTTATATTAGACTCTTCTTGTATATTTATTTATTGGTTACAGTTCCCATTCGGAGTCGTGCGTAATTGTCGTTGTTGTGTATTAATACCTAAAACATCCAAAATATAACTAATGGGATATTACGCACCTCACATGAAGAGCATATTTGTAATCAAAGAACTCGCGCTGATTAGTAGGTTATTGTAATCACATTAAAAAATCACGTTAATTTTCAATGATTAGATTCTAAATATTCTTATCACAAAGTTTATTAATATTGATATTAAAGAATTATTTATCCGGGTAAAATGGTCGAAAAAGAGGGAGATATCGATAGAATTAAGGAGCTCTATAAAAAGAGAATCCAAAAGGAATTAGGTGAGAAACCCGTCGAAATTGACGAGAACGCTATTTTTTCTTCTGAATACCTTCAGTTCAAGGATGAAAACACTCCTTCTCACTTCGGATTTTACGAAAAAGCATGCAACGCATCTGAGAAAATACTGCAGATTGCTCCAGATGAGAAGCAAAAGAAAGTCCTCCAAGAGGCTATCGAGCAGATCCATCTGAATATAACCCCAACAGGGGTTTTGAGTTTTGCAATTTTTTTCCCATTGGTATTAGCTGTAGTCTCATCATTATTATTCTATGTAGTTTTTCAATCTGCTTTCATGGCAGGGTTTGCCGTTCTTGTTAGTGTTATCATGATAATGCCTCTAGCAAATATTCCAAATCTTCTTGCAACGGACTGGAGAATGAGGGCAAGCAACCAGATGGTTATTTCAATATTTTACCTTGTCACATTTATGAGGCATACTTCAAATCTGGAAGGAGCGATAAAGTTTGCATCTGAGCATCTTGCTCCTCCTCTTTCTTTGGATTTCAAGTTGATACTGTGGAATGTTGAGACTGGGAAGTATGAGTCTACAAAAGAATCCCTGGACGCATATCTGATCAAGTGGAAGGATTATGCTCCTGAGTTCATCGAAGCTTTTCATCTTATCGAGTCCAGTCTTTATGAAAGCGATGATCTGCGCAGGGTTGAGCTATTAGAAAAAAGCCTTGACATTATTCTTTCTGAAACATACGAAAAGATGCTTCATTTTGCTCATGAGTTAAAAAGTCCGATAACAACACTTCATATGCTAGGTGTAATAATGCCAATATTAGGTCTTGTGCTTCTCCCTTTGATGGTTAGCTTCCTAGACAGTATTCGTTGGTATCATATTGGTGCAGTTTACAACATATTTATTCCTTTGCTCGTCTGGTACTATGGATTAAATATAATGTCTAAACGACCTTCAGGCTATGGGGACACCGATATTTCAAAAAGTTCAGAAGAATACAGAAAGATGCAATATTCAGCTCTTAAGTTTGGAAGCAAGACGATATATGTATCACCCATTGTCATCGCTTTACCAGTTATCCTTTTCTTTGCCCTTATAGGTATCGCTCCTTTACTTATCCATGCAGTCGATCCTGTTTTTGATTATCCTTTGGGAGGTTTCAAATTACTAGATTACAAGGCTGTTGAGGGTAGAGTTGGACTAATCGGCCCATTTGGATTAGGGGCGACAGTAATGAGCGTATTTATCATTGTAGGAATAGGTATGGGGCTCGGGATGTATTATAAAATCAGATCAGCGAAATTAATTAAAGTACGTGATGAGACAAAAAGGCTAGAACGTGAATTCTCTTCAGCGATATTTCAGCTTGGTAATAGATTAGGGGACGGAATCCCTGCTGAGATTGCTTTTGGAAAAGTAGCAGAAACAATGTCTGATACTGTGTCTGGTAAGTTCTTCAGTCTTGTGAACATGAATATCAGAAAGCTTGGGATGAGCGTCGAAAAAGCTATCTTTGACCCAAAATATGGGGCGATAGTCGCATTTCCATCTAATCTTATTAGATCAAGCATGCAGGTTCTGACACAGGGTTCAAAAAAAGGTCCAAAGATTGCAAGCAAGGCACTTGTCAATATTTCGACTTACATCAAGGAGATGCATCGTGTGGATGAAAGATTAAGGGATCTTCTTTCTGAAGTAGTAAGTTCTATAAAAGGTCAGATCAATTTTATGGCACCAGTCATTGCTGGTGTTGTTGTTGGTATTGCAGGTATGATCTCTTCGATATTAGGCAAACTAGGCGAAAGGTTTGCTGAAATGCAGGGAAGCATGGATATCTCTGGCGGAAGCTTGTTAAGTTCTTTCAAAGCTGGAATTCCAACTTATTATATTGTCGTCGTTGTCGGAGTATATGTTGTTCAATTGGTATGGATACTTAGCGGAATAGCAAATGAGATTGCGAATGGTAAGGATAATTTGTCAAGGGAATTCAGTTATGGAAATAATCTTCCAAAAAGCACTACTACATTTGTGATTGTTGGCTTGGCAGTACTTATTGTATTCAATCTCCTCGCTGCGACTGTTATTGACAAGACTATTCCTGGGACATAATACATATGCAAGAAGGATTGTCTCCAACTAAAGAATAGCTATAATCTGTTCTGAATGTTTCATTGCATAAGATGTAACACTTTGGATTGTAACAAGCATTTACAATGTAATCGCCTGACAAATAGATATAATCTGAGTCTGTTGGTGTTAGTATTTTAGAATTATTACAGTATATCACATTATAATTAAAATTGTGTAAGCTAAAATCTGCACCCATTCTTGTCTCTTGAGATAATACGAAAGAATAAACCGTACCTCCAATCAATAACAGGTACAAGAATATAACAAACAAATATTGAATTTTTTTGTTCCATATAAAAATTGATACCATCAATAATAAAATAAACGCACTTAAAATAAATCCAACTTTTAAATTAAAAACAGAGAAGGACATAATAATCAATATGAACAACAGAATGTTGTATACGATTTTATTTTTGGTATTCTGCGTACTCAATAATTCACTAATATACAATAATAGTGAAACTACAATGTAAAGCAGTATTGAGAAAGATAATATTTTTACAAAAATCCATAGATGGGATATTTCTCGGTACTCTTTATGGTCTATTTCTTTTATACAATTATACACCTCTTCGGAGATGTAAAACTGACATGAGTCTTCAGAAGAAGAATAACCACATGAATATTGCATAATTGGTTCTGTTAATTCTGTAACAATAAGAGAAAAGGCAAAACCATAATTCATCCTCATTAAAGCTTCTCTTGAAATCTGAGTTATGTTATTGTAATATTGATCATTTTGTTTAAAATTCTCAATAATAAGCTCTGGATTAGAATTATTATTCTTCAACAATTCATGTATTTGCATTTCAAGCTTGGCAGATTCATTAGATATATTTTGTATTGTGCATAAAGATTCACCAAATATTGGATAATATATAGAAAAAAGGAGGTGTGTTGTGAGCATAATAAGAAATATTGAAAGAGATATACAAATATTAAAGAAATTTGGTTTCATATGCTTAATTATGTCCATGAATTTTATAAATCATAAAAACATATAAAAATGTATCTTAGACAAAAAATAAAAAGTATCATTCATTCCCTTTCATGTATGAATTTCAATCATAGACCCTACACAGACAAATATTTTCTTCGATCAAAAGAGATTCTTCTGGCAGAAGATATTAATCCGATAGTCACGTATCAGGTATTTTTTAGAAAAACGGGGTGTATTTTTGGTATTGAAGAGGCAGTCAATTTCATTAGAGATGCTGCTGATTATGGGAAATTTAATGTTAAAATAAATGCACTTTCTGAGGGAGATGAATTCACTGCAAATGAGACAGTCATGTTCATCGAAGGCAGACTTATCGATCTGATTGATCTTGAGACTGTATATCTTGGCATCATCAGCGCTAGGACTTCAGAAAGGAATGACCTAACAACAGTTGATCTGGATTCTGTACGCAGGAAAGCAAAACAAATCAAAGATATATGCAAAGATAAGCAGCTTATGTATTTTGGTGCAAGGCATTGGCACTATTCAATGGATAAAGAAATATCCAAAGCTGCTTTGGACGCGGGATTTGATGCATGCGCCACTGACATAGGTGCAATGACTCATGGAAATAATGGAGTCGGTACGATTCCGCATGCGCTGGTCATAGCTTACGGTGCAAAATTTGGTAAGAGCACTGCAACCCTGAGAGCGGCCAGAGCGTTTGATAATATTATTGACAAAAAAGTGCCAAGAATTGCTCTAATTGATACTTTTAATCGAGAAATTGATGATTCAATTTCTGTTGCAGATGCGATTCCAAATATATGGGGGGTTCGTATCGACACAGCGGGAGAGATATTTGGGCAAGGTTGCAAAGGAAATATGACCAATAAATTCATAGATGGACCGGGAGTATCAGTTGAACTAGTCAAAAACGTGCGTTTTGCTCTTGATAAAGCAGGTCATAAAAGTGTGAATATTGTCCTATCAAGTGGGTTTGGCAATGTTGACAAGCTCAAGACTTTTGTTCATGCTGAGCAAGAATATGGCAGATTATTTGAATCAATTGGGATTGGAGGTCTGTATAATTCAAGAATTGCAACAGCTGATATTGTAAAAGTAGATGGTAAAGAATTCTCAAAGACAGGTAGGTCGTTTAAAGCTAATCCTCGATTAAGACCTGTATTGTCTTAATATTTCCTGACCTTGTGCAACTAATGCTTTTGTCTGTTGGAGCAGATTATGTGCAATCTCTTTGACTTCCTCAACTCTGAGACCTGCAGTATCAGAAGGAGGATGTATTGCAGGCATAACATGATAATCGACCCATCCGCCTTTTATGAGCACATATCCTCCAATGTACCTTGGGTCCGCTATGTTTTCTGATACTCTCACCGCAATAGGTTGTATTGGCAATCCGGACTTTATTGAAGCATAGAATGCACCTTTCTTCCGAAATCCTTCAAGACTATCGCCTGGGCTTCGTGTTCCTTCGGGAAATACAAGTAATGATGCTGGATAGTCAGTATTTTTATTATACTCAGTTATCATCCCTGCTGCATTATCCAATGATGATGTTGCTTGGGAAGGATTTGACCTGTTAATTTCACACATTCCAACGGCTTGCATGGCTTTTCCCAGCCAAGGGGTATATACTTGGATCGGTCCAAGACTTAACCTAAAAAGCTCTGTTTTTGTAGCAAAATAGACCCTGTCTGGATACTGACTTGACAAGAAACACATTATTTCAGCAGCAGACCAGTGTTTTGAAGCGATAATTGAACCATTAACTTTGTTTTCAAGACCGTGCGAATTCACTTCCAATTTAAATTGGTCTAGCAGATCATCTCCAAAATCTGAAGCTGGTTTATAAGTTTCTTCTGGAATTTTGCCCTCAGCATAGAGAGATTTAGCTTGATTTGCCCTTTTTATCATTGTTTTTAGGGCTTTCTTCACCTCGCCATCCTTCCTGACGAGAGATTCTACTGTAGCATATAATCCCATTTTAGAAAATGGGGACGCGGGAATTTGAATCCCGGACACCTAGATCTCAAATTATCATCGCCCAAAGGGCTCATCAGATCTTCAGTCTAGTGCTCTCCTTAGCCAAGCAGGCATTATACCTGCATTCAGGCTGAGCTACGTCCCCGAAAACTCTTTTTTTGTCAATGAATTAGGGATATTCTATCCATAAAACATTATTTGTTTCATGCACCAGCATAAACAAGTTATGATTGGAATGGTAGTGTATTTATATAATTTTTGGCTGTCATGAGTCCGATTCAGGTCACAAAAAATGGTGGATATTACTAATTTTCACTTATGAATAGCACAAATCAAGGTATATTTATAAAAGCATTATCGTTCCCATGGTCTATGGAGGATGTTGATATAGCAATTATTGGTGCTGGCTGCTGCGGAGCAACTACTGCTTATAGGCTAAGTGAATTAATAGACTCTAATAGTCTTAAAGTAGTCGTTTTTGATGCTTCAAAAAAGTCTGGGGGATGGATGAATGACGCAAAGTTCAATATGCCCCTTGAATCCCAGCTTAATGCTGGTATTGCTCCTGAGATTGGTTTGTATCAAAAAGAATCCATCTCTCCTCAACAGTGGTTTGAACACATGCAATATGCATTGGACCTACTGGGGAAATTTGCTCCAAAATATGAATCAGGGGATCCAAAGATACAATACCATCCGGCAAATCCTGATTCGGTATCTAAATTGGAAAGTATTGTCAGGAAACACGGCGCCAGATTGACAGAAGCAGATATTTATCATCTTGGAAATGAGGGTGGAAGGGCCTTCACAATAAATCTCTATAAGCATCTCAAGGAAACAGCAGGTATTGATATGCGTACAAAAACCAGAGTAAAGAAAATTGATCTGGGTGATAAGAAAATTATTACGTATGTTGATCCAGATAGTGGATTAATAAAACAAGTTAGATCAAGGCACCTAGTACTTGCTCCAGGGAGAGATGGTGTGGATCTTGTTCATCAGGTTGTGGCTGATCACAACATCAAAGCAAATTACCATCCCGCACAGTTAGGATACAGGCTCGAAACCAAGAAAGAACTCTATCCTGTTACGGACATATTATATGATCCAAAGATATATTTGGAAGGTAATGTCAGAACATTCTGCACTAATCCAGGAGGTTTTGTTCAACGAGAGAAGAATGCCAGGACCTGTAATGGTTCTGCAAACAGAGATTATAAGTCAGAGAACACAAATGTTGCACTGATTGTATCTATGAACTCTCCTTATAAGCAAATGAACAATCATGATTTTGGAACTGAATTTATCAATGCTATACTTAAAGTTGGACAAGGCAGGCTTGTGGCTCAGAGGGTGGGTGACTTCATGGATATGGCCGGATATGAATACGAAGATAAGTCAGAAAATATTAGTGTACGACCTACTATGAATTCCAGGCATTTTGTATGGGGAGATCTCTGGACAGACCCTTCTGTTTTTGTAGCCAAAAGGATTGCAAACGCTCTAATACAATTAAATGGTATAGTTGGTGAACAGACTGTCCTAAATCCAGACAATATCCTGTATGGCCCGGAGATTAAAAACTGTCTTCTGCATGTTGGAACAGACAGAAACTATCAGGTCATGGGACAGCCAGGTTTTTATTGTGGTGGCGATGGTGTGGGCACTTCGCGTGGGATCAATGGAGCTATGGCTATCGGTAAGATAATCGCTGATTCTATATCATATTCATTTATGAAAATGCCTAAACCATAATTGTGCTACGACAAAGTAATTATACTCTATTCATACAGTTCTAGTCAGAGGGTAAAGTCAACTTAATTGGGTAGAAGGTTCTTCTTTGTAAAAAGCAAAATTTATGTCCAGATTCATCGACGGAGAAACACAACGATGAATCCTTTTTGCAAAGAAGAATTTACTGTAAATAGAGTAATTTACAGTCCAAAAATCTGCTTTGCATATATTTGTTACCCAAACCCACGTTAGTTGACTTTACCTAGTCAGAGCAAGTTTTATATAGTATAGTCCATATTATTTTCTCATGTACGATGTCATAACTGTGGGCTCATCCACTGTGGATGTTTTTGCGCATACATCTTTTTCAGAACTGATTAAGATTCAAACCCCAGATGGAAATAGGGATCTCATTGCTTACCCAAGCGGGAGTAAGATAATAATCAATAAGCTTGAGAAAAGCATCGGTGGGGGTGGGACAAACACAGCCACCACATTTGCTAGATTGGGTCTTAAGACAGGATATATTGGAAAAATAGGGGACGATCCACAAGGGGAGATGATCACAAAATTTCTTAAGAAAGAAAAAATCAAATTCCTCGGTTCTTATGGTAATTGCAGCTCTGGCTATTCAGTGATTTTAGACAGTCTTGAGAATGATAGGACAATACTTGCATTCAAAGGGGATAATGATAATCTCAATTTTAAAGAATTGGATATTAAGAAAATTAAGACTAAGTGGTTTTATTTCTGTGCTATGCTGAATAAATCCTACGAGACTCTCCTAAAAATAGCAGAGTATGCTGATCAGAATAATATCCCCTTTGCTTTTAATCCATCAAATTATCTGGCAAAGAAAGGGTCTGATTATTTGTGGCCATTGATTAGTAAATCCACAGTTCTTATCATAAATACTGAAGAAGCTGAGCTTTTGACTAATACTAATGACAGGGTAAAGCAACATAAAATCCTTACTGATATTGGAGCGAAATATGTAGGTATAACAAACAATAAGAAAGGCGCTTCCATATCTTATAAAGGGACGCTTCACACTGCTGTTCCAATAAAAGTAAAGATAACTGAGACTACTGGTGCTGGAGACGCTTTTGCTTCATCCTTTGTTGCTGGTCTTGTTAAGGGAAAAAACCTCAAGACATGTATACAATATGCTTTTGCAAATGCATCTTCAGTCGTTGGCCATATGGGCTCAAAAAATATTCTGATGACAACTGAGCAGATGGCCACATGGCTTAAAGATAAAAAAGTCAAAATACAGACCAAGAAGATATAATGAAAATTAACGGTTTTAAGCTGAATTCTAAGACAAAAGTGACTGATCTTGTCAATGATATGATGGGATTAGGATTTCAGGCTTCACACGTATCACAAGCTGTTGATATATTAAAATCTGCAAGAAAAGATAAAAGTACATTGTTTTTGAGTTGCACTTCAAATATTATCAGTTCGGGGTTGAGGGAGATCATCGCTCAGTTGTGCAGGCACAAGATTATTGATGTAATCATAACCAGCACTGGAGCTATTGAAGAAGATATTATGAAAACTATGGGAGATTTTGAACTTGGAGATTTCAATGTTGATGATGTATCTCTTCATAAAAAAGGAATTAACAGAATAGGCAATATTTTTGTTAAGAATAAGCATTACATTAATTTTGAGAGATTTGCTAATCGACTTTTGACTGATCTGAATAAAAAGATTCAATCCAAGGATAACTTTAAACTGCCTTCCCCATCAGCTATTATCGATGAGATGGGTGCTCGAGTTGATGATAAAAATTCATTTTTGTATTGGTGCCACAAAAACAATATTCCTGTCTTTTGTCCTGGGATAACAGATGGTGCATTTGGATTAAATATTTACTTTTTTAAGAAGAAGCACCCTAGGTTTGGTATAGATGTGACAGGAGATATGGGAAAACTTGCCGAGATAACGCTTGTCGCAGATAAAACTGCAGGTATATTCCTCGGTGGAGGTATTGCTAAGCACCATACAATTGGAGTCAACATTCTAAGGGATGGACTTGATTATGCTGTTTATATTAGTACTGCAACTGAAGGTGATGGTTCTCTTTCAGGTGCGAGACCAAAGGAGGCTGTAACCTGGAGCAAGATTAGAGAAAAGGCAAAGAGTGTCCATATCGAGGGGGATGCATCAATTATTTTCCCAATGTTAGCGGTATGTATGACTGAAATTTATCAGGTGTAAATGAAATGGATCTCATTATACTAATTATCACTTCTTTTCTTACTGGCGCACTAGTAAAATTTACTGATTCCGGTCACAAGCTTAAGATACCATATTTAACTTCGATATCAGGATTAGTATATGGAATTGGAATTGGTTTTGTTGTCACACATTTTACTAATCTTTCCAGTTTATGGATTGGGATGGTTGCGGGGGTTCTATTTGCTGGAAAAATCGACAAAAGAGATCATTTTTTAGGATTACTTACATTCATTCTGACAACATTATTATTGGGGATTCCCAAGGTAAATTATATTGTGATTTTAGTTATTGCAACATTATCAATCTTAGAAGAGTGGATAAACGACAATTTTGTTGGTAAAATAAAAAATAAATTTTTGAATTTATTTGTTGAGTTTAGACCACTTATGGAATTTGTGTTTATAATTTATTCAATAGTGTTACAAGATTATATGATTATTGTCTCACTACTGTTCTTTGATATTGGTTATGTCTTAATAGCTGAGAAGTTGAAGAAAAAAAATAAAAAAATGGAAAAGTAATTATTTCTTGACTGCTTTTTTGACTGTCTTCTATTTTGCAGGTTTCTTAACTGCTTTCTTTGCAGGTTTCTTAACTGCTTTCTTTGCAGGTTTCTTAACTGCTTTCTTTACAGGTTTCTTAACTGCTTTTTTTGCAGGTTTCTTAACTGCTTTCTTTACAGGTTTCTTAACTGCTGCTTTTCTAACTGCTGGCTTTTTGGCCACCGGTTTCTTAGCTACTTTTTTAACAACGGTCTTTTTTAATGGTTTTGCCGTTTTTTTGACTGTCTTTTTTATTGCTGCCATTTGTACTCACCTCCAATAACTGTCTAACCAGAATTGAGCATTAGAATTATAGCACAGAATGTGAGAATTGAAGTGTTCAATTATTTGTTTTGCCATTTTTATAATTGATTTATGTATTTTTATCAGACAAGTATATAAAACTTTCTTAGACAAGCAGTATTTTTTTTGATTATATCACAAAAGATAGATAATATTTTTCAAGGATAAAAATTAATGTCAATATGTATACATTTGTTTAGTCACGTAATTGCGTAACATATCTTGTGCTTTATAAATAGCATTTCCATTCTTTTACCTGGTGATGCTCAATGTATAAATTGAATAAAAAAAAAGACACTGGATTTTAAGGCAACTCAATAAGGGGATGC
>JAIPIC010000038.1 GCA_021734865.1 Candidatus Woesearchaeota archaeon
AAACCCAACTTTGTTTTTCCGTAAACCAGCTTTTACGGCAGAATTTGTTTTACAGTGCTTACAATAAAACATATTTTCACCTCTAAGAATAACTAAAAAAAGCTTCCATATATTAATCTGCCGATTAAGAAACACTGTCTGATTGATAGTGGTATCTTTGTGATCTGAATTGATAATAAGTGTGTTCTTTGCGAAATCTACTCAGTTAGTTTGTATTACATTTTTCATTATTTACTTTTCTATATTATTAGGGTAAAGTCAACTTAGGTGTGTTAAATGGTTCTTCTTTGTAAAAAGCAAAATTTATGTCAAAATCCATAGACGGAGAAACACAACGATGAATCCTTTTTGCAAAGAAGAATTTACTGTAAATAGAGTAATTTACAGTCCCAAAATCTGCTTTGCATATATTTGTTACCCAAACCCACGTTAGTTGACTTTACCTATTATTAGGAACTTTAATCTGTAGAAATAATCTTGTTGTATGATATTGTAAAAATGGTGTACAGTAAACTTTAAATATCTGTTTCAGTGGAATAAATATATGATTTTTCATCGTGGGCAAGTTACTATTTACATTATTATTGGCATTCTGCTAATTTTCTCAATAATTTTGATATTTCCCTTGTTTCAAACATCAAAAATTGATGAGACAGCTGGACATGATCCTATAGAAATGCAACCTGTTAAATCAAATATTGATCAATGTCTTGAAAATAGTATTATTGAAGGAATAATTATGATTGGTGCTCAAGGAGGATATTATGATTTACCAGAAAATTCAGATATAGTTATGACACAAATACTCTTTGATGAGACTATTAATACTACAGATGATATGATTGTAGATTCTGATCTGAACATAGACTTTGCTGCGTATTATCTTAGAAACCATACTACAATGGTACCAGATGAGAGTAATATCGCAAAAGAACTTGAAGATTTCATTAATATATCGTTCTTTGAATGCGTTGGAGAATCAGACTTGATTGAGACATTAAATGTCGGAAATCTTGAAGATGTTGAGATAACTATTGGGCAAGATATGATACGTGCAAGATTAGTAATCCCTATTGAATACCAAATTGGAGACTCGATTAAAAGAACAGACAAGTTTGAGGCAGCTGTCCCATTTGAATTATGGCCAAAATATGATCTTGCTAAGAGATTTATAGAAGAGCAAAAAAAAGATACAGAATTCTTTCCATTAGGCTATTTAACATACCTAGCTACAGAAGAGGGTTTTTCATATGAACAGACTACTTTTGACAACAAGGTATTTCTTTGTTTCCTTTTTGATGAGAATGATCTGTTTGGGATCTATCGATACTGTTTCTTGCTTGAATATCCGTGGACAAGAGAAGATATTGGTATATACGAGTCAGATAATTTACTGACACAGGTTGTTCAGACAAAGGATTATGAGAAAAATCAACAATATGACTGTCAAGTTGGATATGATTGTCAGATAGATATTAGGGTTGAGGCGCAAGACTATTCTGATAATACTGATTTGTTTAACATAACCAATTCTTTAATTTCATTTGTCCCAGAATCAAAGGATGTTGGAAATCATAAGGTTCTAATTAGTGCAGACGAGAAGACAATAACCTTGGATATTAATATTGATGATGAAAACCGGCTTCCTATTTTAGTAGTTATTCCAGATTTTACTATTAGTCAAGGGGACCTATTTGAATATTCAGTATCTGCTACGGACCCAGATGGCGATAGTCTAATTTATATGGATGATTCTGCTCTATTTAATATAGATCCAAGGACAGGTGAAATCTCCTTTACAGCGACCGACGTTGGGTATTATAACATTACAATATCCGTCATAGATGAATACTCTAAGATGGATAGTCAAGTATTTTATCTAAGGGTGAACCCATGAAAATAACAGCAATCTCTTTATCTTTTTTATTTCTGATTTTTTTACCTATTTGTTTTGCGCCTGATTGGGATGGGGAGTCTCAGCTTACTGAAGAAGACCTTAATCAATTGCCTGATTCTATTAAAGTAGAATATTATAAAGTATATTATGATGTGGATCAAGTACGGGATTTGCTAAAAACTAATTACGATAAAGAACTGGCCAAAAAACATTTTGAGAATATTAAGACCAAAACAGGCAATATGAACGAAGATGATGTCGCTTTATACAGACAATATATCCAAGAGATGTCCACTTCGGGGCAAATAAAAGATTATGATGTATTAGAAAATAGGGAAATAGTTGTCAAATATCTCAGTAGCTTAGATAACTTTGGTAATGCAGTTGATCAAGAACTGTTTGAGCATGCGGCAACATCTGATATTTCAATTATAAATAAGAATAAAGAAGTATTCAAGAAATTCTCAGACTTGTATTCTGTACCATTTGAACATTCAGATCAATCTGGGGACTTTGAGAGTTATGATGCTGTCACAGGTATATTTCGGACAAAAGGGTCAGCTGGTTCGTCATTTGAACTTTCAACATTGCAAAGGTTTTCAGTAGACCATAATTTGCACTCATTTGAAATCGGGTCTGATGGAAGTATTATTCTAAAAACAGATGAAGAAAAATATAGACTAACAGACGCAATACTAGTGACAAGTGGAACAGATGAAGATGGTGAGGCTGCCTTGCCCACATTACTATCTGGTACAATCTATTCAGATACGTTTCCTGAAGGTATAACAATACCTGCTAGTTGCCTGGATTGTAGGGCAATGTTAAAACACGATGGTTCATTTATTTTAGAGGGGCAAAACATTGTACTTCCAAATGGAGATATTCTCATCGGTGGTAAAGAAGAAGGTACAAAAGGAAAAGTAATATTGTTCGATCCTAAACATGTTACTCTTGTTAATGCAGAATACATGGATCGGGTGTTAAGAATTGAGGTATCTCCAGACGGAGTAATGACTGAAAGAGAAAATTACTTAACATACAAAGCTAAAAATACCGAACTATTTAAAGGTGGATCGCTTGTAAATTCAGAGGACAGTTTGAGTACTTTTTTTTCAGATGGTGGAAAGTGTGATTCAGTCACTGGTTCTTGTATACAACGAGACGAGCAAGCATGGTTACTGAATATTAATGCCCGTGGAAATTCCAAAATTGAGGTTGATGATCAAAATTTAGTTAAGTATCTTATTGTACCTCAAATCAGCGACGGAAGCGAGGTTACATATAGATCGACACACTATGATGGCTCTGTTTTAACAGTCAAGTTCTCTGATCAACCTATGAAAGTGAAAGGTGACATTTCAAAACAGCTAAATAACCTGAAATCACCTGGGCTTAGAATAATTACTGATTATCCCCAGAATGCTGATTATCCGTGTTGTACTCAGATATATGGTAGTGCAGTGCATATTAAAGGGCAATGTTTATCAAAAAATTTTAGAAAGGCAATCCTATGGATGGAGCAAGAATATTCAATACGTGTAAATTCTCCGCTTGGTATTGGTCAATTCTATGGTTCTTGGTCAGGTTACCCAACATATTTGGCATATCCACCAAAGGACTTAAGAAAATATATTAAATCTGGCACAAGAAAACAATTTATTGAATATGCTCAGACATATGGCTATATGCTTTCACATCCTCAAGCTGTTGCTATGATGAATTTATGTGGTGGATACAAAGCGGATGGATCATGTTACAAGACTTTTAAGAGGTCTGATGGAACGGAATATCATTATGATGTATATGAATTGTATAATGATATAAGAAGTGCAGGTTTGAAAAAGATATCAGAAGGGGTAGCTTACTCTCAGATGAGAAGTAGTGAGGTGGACCATGACGATGCAGTTAAAAATTTGAAAACTGCAACCGATAGTCTTAGACAGGAATATGCACAATATCTTCAGGCAAATGGATTTGATCACTTAGGTTCAAAATTGGATCCTGATAAAAGCCTATCACGTTCAAGTTGTATAGGTTTTCTTACCTTACCTTTATCTCAGGCGTATAAGGAAACAGGATATAGTGATGATATCGTGAAGCAGTTGTGGACCAAAAGGACATTATATGCAAAGGAAGGGCCACGAAGTGGCAAAGCCTATGGTATACCACTTGCAATGAATCTAAAGGAGTTTCATGGCTGGCAAGTTATATATGGAAATAAGGATGCAGATAATCCCGAAGATATGAGATTTGATCCACGTGGAGTTCAGTACGGTGCAAACCATATCAGCTCTGCAAAACAAAAGGAATATTATGGATTTGTTGAAGTTGATGAGTTCATGACAAATTATAATCCTAATAAAGTTCAAAGGTATCAAGATAATCCTAAATCGCAGTATTATGATCTGAAGTTGTTTGGAACTGACTCAGAAATCGCTCAGGCAAAATTGGATGCTGAGGCGTTAAGAAGTGGTAGAATAACAGTCGCCGATGTGAAATCTGATTATAATATATATCCTAATCTTCATGGAAGGGAATCGCGGGCAGTTGAAATAGTCGCTGGTTATCTTGATAATATGGAATCTATGACTGAACAGGATACAACAATGTACGACAAGCTAGTAGATAATCCCAAATTCCAGGCAGGAGCTATGATAATGAATGGTGGTTTTCATAATGCTGTTGTTGTAAAGGACATTAATCCATACTATGATCCAAACGTTCCTGGATCAAAAAAACATGAATTGTATGTTGTTGAAGAACATGTTGGTGACGACCCCAATAGCAAATATCAGATTCAAAGGACTCCACTTAAAGAGTTCACTGCATATGGTAATTATATAATTTTAGTTCCTCCGGGGACAATCTAGCGTGCAATCCTATTTTTTGTATTCATCTTGTAGCCTGTGAAATCAGACATTTCATAAAACATGAAGTGACCCTGTTTCTGGTGTTCTTCCAAGAATGGTTTTCTTTGTTGCTGTGCATAGGCGAATGCTTCATCTTGAGTTGTTGTTCCGTCTCCGTTTAAATCTGCCTTTGGATTCGCCCAAGCGTTAATTACAAATCTTCCGAATTGTTCAGCTCTGGATCTGAGAGACGGTGAAAAATAACCACCAGACGCATATGACGCTGCTCCTATATCAGCAGAGGCTTCCGCAAAGCCCTTTGAATCACAGAAATCATAAAAATGTGTCTGGGACTTGGATTTAATTTTTTTTAGCATTGTCTTTATTTTTTTAATGCCAACTGTTTTTATACTGTCATACTTTGGATTATCAAATTGAAATTTTGGTTCTCCTCCATACTCCTCAGCATGATTAGTCAAATAGAAAACAAATTCATCATCTGGATTAACTGTTGCTGCTGCATTACTTAACACAGACTCCAGATTTTCTAAAGTACCTTCATTGTCATATCTGTTATTAAACTGCTCTCTAACTAAAGTATCAATTTTATCTTTATCTCTATTCTCTGACATATCCATTGTTCCATCATGATAAAATACCCGTATGTTTTCAGGACTGTAGCCAAGACCCTTGAGATCGTGATAAATATTAGCAAGCGATATTTGGTATGTATTTTTTGTTCCTTCTAGCGGTGAACTTGGGTCGAAAGTTCCATTTTTATATGAACCTGCACAGAATAAAACTGCTTTTTTCTTTGCGTTTGCCTGTACAGATGCTGTTGTGGTGCTTGCGCTCTTAATATCTCTAGACGATGCTCCAATTGCTGGATTCGTCGAGTACAGAACTCCCAATACCGCGATTAGTGCAGCAAGCTTTCTTAATCTAGTCATTTTATGAGTAAAAGAAGATTGAACTATATAAATGTTTGGTATTTTACTACTCTAATGTGACAAAATGAGAGAAATCCTCTTTTTTGCAGGTATACTTATAAATCACTTTTCTGCTGTGTTTTTTCTATAATAATTGTGTATTAAAGGTATTTTGTTACCAGTTAGCCAACATTTCATCATTTTGTCACCTAAAATCTTACCAACTACCCTGTATTTTGAGGCTTTAAATGGATTATCAGTGCCCAATCTTTCTCCCATTACTCCAATATTTGGCCAATAGTATGATGAATGAACAAATCTAATATCTCCAGCTCCTTTGTTTACAAGGAATCCACCATGGCAATCCAAACCCGCGATATATAATCCAGGTCCTTTTTTCTTTACATCCTCAAGAACTTTGCTGACTGGCTTGTTGGAATAGCGATCAATATCAGATGTGAAATTTTTAATAAGGTGCTCAAAAGGTTGAGTGCCGTGTCTTGTCCTGTGGAAATTGAACCCAGCTTGTTTTAAAGTTGTTGCCACATAAATGCCACAAGCTATCTTTCCCTCTCCTGGTTTCGTAGTAGAACCATTGAAATCCCACTTTGTTCCGTACCAAGCAGGCATTATGTTGTTAGTTATCTGTCCAATAACATACTCTCGTGCTTCCTGTATGATCTGTGCTCTATGTACATGATCTGCAGCTGCATACTTTCGTTGAAATGACTTTTGTGTTGACTTGATATTATGGAGAATAGTATCATAATCTGTCCTCTTTTGCATATCTGGTTTAAATATGGCAGAATCCAAAGGACTGGAGATTGAATGTTCTGGTTCATCAGATCTTTTTATTGTAGAAGCATCAGCATATACTGTCCCTAAATTAGAAACTATCTTGTCAAGATTCTGTCCAGTACGTGAGGATGATTCTTGAATCTGCCATTCATTTTTTGAGGTTTCCACAGCTGTTTTTTGCGGCGAGGCATCTGACAAATTATTGGGCATGATCAGAGCACCAGCGGCTACTGTTAAATATGCCAAATTTGATAGTTTCATGAAGAGAAGAAAGGAGTTGCCCTTTATATGTTTTGTCTTTTTTACTCCCTATAAGTGATAACTTTTGAGAGGTAAGGTGGTGGTAGATTGTATGTCGTTGACTGTAATACACACTACTTATGTACATAACTCATTAGATTATAAACAAGCTTTGCAGCCATGAAGTCAGGGGCCTTCAAGCCTTCAATCGGGCAAAGCTCACATACATCGAACCCGATGATATTTCTTTCCTCAGCAAGTTTGCCCAAGAATTCAATAACCTGATACCAACCAAGGCCACCAGGTTCTGGTGTTCCAGTCGAAGGCATTATGGATGGATCAAAAACATCTAAATCAATAGTTACATACACATCATCTTCACAGAGATCAATTGCTTTCTTGTACCATTTGGTATGATGGTGAATATCCATAGCAAAAAAAGACTTCGTTCTATCGACAGGCTCTAAACTATCCATACTTCTTATGCCAACCTGCACTATTGGAGCATATTCCTTGATCCTTGACATCGTGCATGCATGATTCAACTTTGAATCCTCAAATTCATCCCGCATGTCAGAATGAGCATCTAGTTGCAGGACAGTAAATTTTACCTTTTTCCCAATATCTTGACTGTGTTTGGAAAATGCTTTCACAGCACCAATGCTGACGGAATGTTCACCACCAAAAAGAATGGGATACTGACCTCTTAGCAGTATCCCCAATACCCTTTTCTCCACGGCATTAACCATACCCTCTGAAGTGGTAGCCTTTATAGGCTTGTCCGTATGGATTCCTAGAAGGTATGCTTCACTATCTGTTTCAATATTGTAAGGTTCAATATAATATGATGCTTCAATGATTGCTTTTGGACCTTTAGCTGCCCCTTTTTGCCAAGTGCTAGTCTTATCGAATGGCACAGGAACAATAACAAACCTTGATTTTTCAGAATCTGAATAATCTCCAGTCATGCCTCCAAAGTTAAGTTTTTCTACCATTATTTTTTTTGGAAATCTAATCCACGCTTGATGACATTTTCATCATATGATTCTGCTTCAAATGCCTTAATAATAATATCTCTAGCTTCTTGATATCCATATTCTCTGCACGAAAATACATCCACAAAAACATATTTTGAATCAGGGAATGTATGTATTGAGAAATGGCTTTCTGCCAATACAATGAAACCTGTTACGCCAGGAGTTGATGCAAATTTATCCAAATAAGTCATAACTTTTGGTTCGGATATAGTCTTGAGGCCGATATGAGCCGGAAGCTCTTCTAATAATTTCTTGACAAATTCCTCATCGACTAATTTTTTAACATTGCAGCCTTTGAGATCCAAAGTGAGATGTGGTCCAAATCCTTTCATTGATTTATGGGTTCTATTCGTTTTTAAATAACTTACTGTTTTTGGCTATTTTGCTCATTGCAATCTATCACAGCGTCACTGATATTATCAAACAAATCCTTTATTTGGTTTGTTGGCGTGGCAGAGAAAGCAACCCTGATTATATCTTTTCCAATCGAAATAATCCCTGTGCTGTAATTCTTTAGCAGCTTTTGCCTCACATTTTCTGCATCAGCAGAATTAAGCTTTAAGCACATAAAATAACCTGAGTTGAACGGAAAAGGCCTATAGCCTGAATCAAGACCAATACCTTCGGAAATAACTTTAATTTCTTTATACCTTCGCTTGAGAATATTGAATTTCTCTGACTTTGCCTTCCAGTAATCTTGATTTTCGTAAGCCTTTAAGAGTAGACTCTGGCTTGGATGACTACAATTCGAAATCTCACTTCTAATAGCGCCACCAAGCTTTTGGATCATAGCATCGTAGACACTATCGGATGCGCCCTTTAATCCGAAAGAAATGAAACCTACCCTAAAACCCCATACATAGTCTTCCTTTGTTGGTCCATCAACCTTAACAGCCAAGACATTCTCGTGCAGGTCGCAGAGCTTTGTGAAAAGGGATTCTTTCAATATTCCTTCTTCATATACCAACCCAAAATATGCATCGTCAATAATGGCTGCTATCTTCTTATGCTCAGCATTCTTCCGGATAACATTAACAATCTGATCTGCTTCTTCAATTGTAGGAGTATATCCTGTAGGATTGTTTGGAAAATTGAGGACAATTATTTTTTTCTCACCATCAGCAGACAACATATTATCCAAACCTCTGAGATTGAACTTATTATTATCAAATAACGGAAAAGTCAAAACTTTTGCTCCTTTTCTCTCTGAGAATATTAAATTATAATTGCCCCAATATGGACTTGGGACAATAATCTCGTCTCCCTGATTTATTAAAAGGTCACCACATAGACTCAAACCATGGGTTAGAGCATGTGTTACAACAGGCATGCTAAACGACTTGTGCTTAAGTCCTGGATTTTTTTCTATAAGAAAACCCTTCCATTTGCTTCGCAGTTCCGGTTTTCCAAAACCAGGAGCATAAGGGAATACGTCTTTTGGAGGAAGATCAATCAATTCCTGTATAAAATCAAGCCTCATTGGAGAACCATCCTCATCGAGAGCTATACCTATTGTTGCATTAATATCCTTTCCTTTAGCATCAGCTGCCTGGGCCAGGATTCCAAGCTTAGGCCAGTATATACGTGTTCCAAAATCAGACAATAAGTCAATGATAACAGTCGAAGAAAGTGTTGTGTTTAGTTCATCTGCAAGTTTATTCATGCACCGATGAAAATCATCGAAATTTATAAGCTTTTCATGTGAATATTACGAATTCTGCAATAGAACAACGATTTATCACATTATGCATTTCCATGACCTTGAGGATTTCAAAAATAGGCTAATTGCCTATCAGTTGACCTTGAAGTCGATCTGTTCATAAGCGCAGACGATAAGACTGACGTCATGCTTATTAGTTAATTTCTTCATCTTATTAATAGAAGCCTTATCTACCCTGTTCTTTTTGTTCCTCGGAAGACCAACAATTACAAGATCGGATGATGAAGATGTCTTATATATCTCCTGCTCAAGTTTGCTCTCTTGTTTCTTTATAATGTTATATTCAATATTTTCAATACGCGATTGGTCGATGATTCGTTTAATCCTATCACGGGCTGATGCATAATTATCATTTCTTGCGACAACATAATGAAGACGTATCAAAGGATCGTTCTCAATCCATTTTTTTGAATGTGTGATAAGATAAGCAAGTATTAAAGCCAGATTTCCATTCTTGTTGCTGCTCCACCATACATCTATTTTCTGGAAATTAGTAAAACCAGACTGATTTCTCATTATAATAAAATTCTTCTTCTGATCAAGAGCAATATTAGCCATGTCAGCTAAAGGAAGATTCTCATTATAATCAACCATCATTGTATTCAAAGGCATATTACCAAGTGATTCGCTTTGTGCTATTGTTTCAAATGCGCCTTTGTAGCTCTGAGTGATAATTACCCTTGTATAGATATCCAATTCCTGCTCTTTGATATGCTTTTTTGTCTTATCTTCAATATTCTGCCTTCTCTCTACTTGATAATCAACCGAACCCTTTTGTAGGATATACATCTTTGTAATACTTCTGCTGGAATTGATATTATCAATGACAGTCAGCAAAGCATGCCGGTCTCTTTATATTGTTGAGAAACTGACAAGCATCGGTCTCCAGTTCTTTTTGTATAACTCATGCTCTTGAATTAGATTCATCAATCCCTTTAACATCTGGAAAAAAACACCGACCCACACACTCTCAATTTTTATTGAGGATTTGCTTTTAACAAGTATGATAAACAGGACAATCTGGAACAATATACCTCCTAACATCACATAGGGATTAAAGAGATACATCACACAATAACATGCAGTCATATCATATAGAGAGATTAGCAGCGGATCATCAAAAGAGGGTCTGTAACTAGATTCTTGCTGACTTTCTCAAGGAAAGCAGCTCCATTTATCCAACCATAAACATTGAGGAAGAACATTGCGACTATCTGTGATACTAATTCTAAACTTCCAAAAAATATGACCATTTCTCCTACCATAAGACTTAAAAATAATGCATAGTGTGGTTCATCATTCGTTTCTTCTTTCTTTGCAAGAAATGCCATGCTTTGAGGCAGTATCCTATCTTCAGTCATTGCCTTAAGATTTCTTGGTCCAGTCAGAAGGTAACTGAGTGCAGATGAGACTGTGGCTACCATTATGCCAGCATAGATCAAAGGTGGAAATATAGTCAATTCAGTTATGATCAATCCATTTCCCATAAGATCAGTAGGACTAACGAGATATGCAAGTTTTATAGTCAATAGAATATATATTAGCATTGTAAATATTATTGAAAGAAATGTTCCCCTGACAAGTCCAATCTTTAGGTCTTTCAAGTCTCCACTCATGCCTACTCCAGCATCTATGCCAGTAACAGCAGGGAAGAATAGTGCAAAAGCAACCCAGAATGGAAGCAGACTTCCTTCATTTCCAATCAGATTAGCAGCTAGTGCATCAGTATTTGGAGCAAGGAAAATTGTAACCACCGATATCAGGATAGTGGCAAGTATTAAGTATTGAATTTTTATAACAATATTTGCACCCTTGTAAGCAATTGCTGCGAAGACAAGCAGGAATCCCATGGCAAGATACTTCTCAGGGATATCAATGAAAAAAGTCAAGAGCAAAGCATGGAATGCCTTTGTAAAAGCTATTGTGTAAAAGGCAGCTGTATTGTCTGCGCAAAATATAACTGTATGCCCATACTTCCACCAAAAGCCCGACCAAGACTTCTTGATATCAGATAGTATAATCCACCACCACGGACACTGATGTTTGTTGCAATAGCCGAAATTGAGAAAGCAGTAGCAAGAGTAATGGAGTGAGCCAATAGAATTATGCCGATCATCTTTGGTAAACCAACACCCCACAGGACTTTAGGGACAATAAGATACATTACAGCGCCAAGAATTGCCAGAACAGACGGTACGAAAACGCCAGATAATGTTCCAAATTTCTGTGCTGGTTTTGGGGTATTTTTTTGGGCTTGATGACCGTTTGACTGCATGTATAAATAAACAGAGAATTGGTTTAAATAATTATTGCTGTTGTCACTATCAAAAAACAACGTGCTAAAATGGTATCTTTTGATCCAATTTTGATAACCTAAATAATCAATACAAAATCAGAACAATGTTCTCTGGGCACTTGGGTTGATAACATTCGGAGTATCATTTTTTGGATTATTGACCTTATCACTAACCATATAATAACTCATCTCATTTGAAGAAAAAGGAACCATCATGTCAACTAATTGCGATGAGTCAATTTTTTTGATCCATTCATTCTCAGAATCACGATTGAGAATAACTGGCATCCTATTATGGATAGGCTTCATTATCTCATTTGGTTGTGTAGTGACTATCGTAAATGTTATGACATCATCATGTACATCCCACAGGCCAGCAAGTGCAAAAGGCTCCTTATTTTTCATCACGAATCGATAAGGTATCTTTCTTTCTTTTACAATCTGCCATTCATAAAATCCATCAGCTAGAACCAGACATCTTCTATTCTTGAAAGAATCCCTGAAAGCTGGTTTCTCGGTAATTGTCTCGGAACGGGCATTGATTAAGCGACTTCCAATGTCCTCATCCTTAGACCAATGTGGGACAAAACCCCATCTAGCCATTGAAATTTGTTTAGGAGCGGAGTCCAGAATGACCGGAAGCCTTTGCATAGGGGCTGCATTATAACGTGGTTGAAATTCTTCCTGTGGTGGCTCAACACCAAACCTTACTGTTAGTAAGTCCATTGAGACTGCGATTGAGATTCTGCCACACATAATACTTCTTGGCTTTTTTGAATATAAATGCTTTTCGCATCAAAATCCGGAATTTTTTTCTGAGCATCGGCTCCTCTTTTGATATCCTCCCTTGAATATCCAAATGGCTGCATGATACTAAAAAGTGCCCTACTTAGGCTTTTTTTGTAATATGATACATCAATTGAATTAGAATCTTGCATATTACTTGAATTTAATTTCGTATTAAAATTCTCGGGAAGAACAGGTCCTTTATTAGTCATAATAAATCTGATAACCATGCCTGGCATTACAGAATAACCCTTCTTTCGTAAAGCATTAACGATTGCTTTTTGAGGGATATTTTTCTCATAATCAGTTTTTGTAAGTTGCAAACGAGAAATCAAATGCGAAGAATTTGCATTTGGAAGTGCCATGACAAACCGTCTTAGCAAAGTACAGTAATTATCAAATTGTCCTCTAATTTCATACTCGTTGTCACACTTAGCTATCATCTCTATAACCATTTCCTGAAACTTCTTTATGTATATAGGAGCACTCTTCTGCCTAACTTCAATACCTCTGGCTTTTATTTCACCATTTTTGTAAACACCAAAATACCTTGTAGGCACAGGCCTATCTGGATTATTAACACTTGGAAGAAAGACAATCCACTTGAAAATACCCTCAGACTCAACAGGAATACCAGTCAAAAGCTGCAATTCCTCACAGAATTCGTCAATGTCTTCTTCGTTGATTCCTTTTTTCTGAATATAAAGAGAATCAATAATTCCATGTAAAATCTTATAACCATACCCCTCGGCAACCTTTGCTGATTCAAGCAAAGTCTCACGTGCAAAAGCACCGATGGCCATATGGGTGCCGGCAAGCCCAAGCTTAAACTCCCTGAAACGACAATATCCATAGCTTGAGACGAGCACCCACTTCAGCCCGGCAGCCTTTTTCTTATTGACAATAGTTGGATTTCTCTTATAATACATCCTTCGATCAAGAAATCCTTTAATGGCAATCGGCACAAGCCCCTTCTTGCGTAATGAGATTTTAAGTGGTAGTCCCGGAACCTTCTCAAATGGACCCTTGCTGCATCTTACAGTCTCGGCACTGATATTATGATTGTAAATCACCCATGGATACATGCTGCTGAAATCAATCTCAGCGACATTCTTATGAAATCCGACAATAGGATCATAAGTATAACCTACCCGGTCTGTTTTTACAAAAGTATGCATTCTTACAGGAATCTCGATAGGCTTTTCCTTGTAAGGCACGATATAATTCTGCTTTACCATTTCTCTTACAAGGGCAGATTGAAAAGCAGCCCCAAAGCTCCTTGAAACAACATTCTGAAAGAGATTACCAGAAAGCTGGCAAAGCTCGATAAAACCCTCAATACCGCACTCATGCCCGGCCATCGTGGAAGTGTCGACTAGAAACCTGCCCCTCAGCTTCACAGAAAAGTCCTGATATCTCACGCTCCCATAGCTGAAAAATGATTTCCCGCCCCGATACTTTATAGGCGCATCACTCCATCGGTGAAGCCTGCATTTAATGCCATGCTTCTTTAATCTACTGTCAAGATAAGGCAGCCTGCTGTAACCATAAGCCATCGATAAAACATCCGGATTGTAAGATTCGAAAAATTCAGCGAATTCCATTAAAATTATCTTTTCATTATATCCTTTCTTTTGCTTAAATTCTTTATCGCCAGTAATTATCTTTACAATAGGAGTATTACTATCCTTATAGACATCGCCCCCAGAAATAATTGAAATGTTGAGATTCTTCAGAAAAATATTGCAATCTCGGTCAACTGTAGTCATACTTCCATTTTTTAACCATACTTCTGAAAGAGGTAGAAGATCGTTTTGAAACAGAAAAGAAAGCTCTGGCTTAATATCAGCATTATAGATTGGTACTCTATGTTTTGTCTCACGCTCAATCCAGAGCACAAATCTTTCAAAAGAATAAAAATTGATTATCTTGATTTCATATACATCGACAGGTCCATAGTAAGTCTTTTTTCTTTTTTTTGTGAATTTTATCTTATTCTTTACAAGAAATTCTTTTGCAAGTGGGACAGCCTGCAAAAAAATTGAAACATTCACTGATCTGCGAATCAGGAGATCCTTAGCTTTTGTTTTCATCCAAAGTAAAACCGAATCCCGCTCTCGAAAGACATCCATCAGCCATGCTTTCATAGCTAACACCTTTGCCAGTTTTGTGTTATTTTTTTAATGGTTTTCTCTAAA
The DNA here is from genome assembly GCA_021734865.1 of Candidatus Woesearchaeota archaeon. Taxonomy (GTDB): domain Archaea; phylum Nanobdellota; class Nanobdellia; order Woesearchaeales; family JAIPIC01; genus JAIPIC01. The sequence continues at coordinate 14,754 of JAIPIC010000038.1, forward strand.
ACATCAATCCTTTTCTGTTGCTCCAATGAAATTGACAAAAGAATCAAAGCCCATACATCTAAACTGCTGGCATAAGACATTGTTCCGATATGCTTTAAAGGAAGTGCAAGCATTCGTTCATAAGCCTCACGGTCGTCGGACCTCAAAGCCCTTCCAAAATCCTTTAGTTCCCTCAATATTGTATTAATTACAATCCTTTGACTTGATACAGTATGACCCATCTTCTTCCCCCTACTTGATTCTGACCGTTCGAATTGTGATTTTATAATCTTGTCACAATATCTCTTTGCAAATTTAATATGCACTGATTTTATGTTTACAGCGATATAAGTATCGTATTTTTTTGAAAAATCCAAAATTATATCCCATGCCTGCACATTGATGTTATGTATCTCAAGCTTATCATCGTAGTTGAACAGATGCTCAAACGACGTGATAATTATTGATTTAGGTTTAAGCTGTTTTGCGAGTTTTGGAATGTACTTTAAACTGTCCCGGAACCTATAAAGCGCATCAACAGATATAACATAAACTCTGCTGAGATCCTCAATCGTGACCTTTGGATAAAACGAATGTGGATTAGCAGTATTTGCGCAGTCCAGCACAATTGAAGGCAAACTATCGAATGCATATCTGAAAATTTCTTTATTGACAATCTTATGCTTCCCGACTACAGCAGTAAGTACCATGTATTGTGGGATAGCAGACTATTTAAGAAGGCCATGATAAGATGTCCAGTGCACTTAGCCAATACATTCATTTCGATAATCAGACTTAATTTTCTTCTTATCAATTAAGCTAACATCACCAGAATAAGATACTTTGTATATCAATTCATAATAACTGACATCACCGCACGAACAATCAGAAGGAACTTCCATTAATTTCACAATAAAACTGCTATTAGTCTCTTTTGCAAAAACTTCACTAAGATCTATGTTGTCTTGCTCAATGAGTACATAAGCAGCCGCTTCTTTTAAACTATCGACAGGCGCAAAGAACTCACGAATCTCATCAATAGTCTTCAATAACTCAAATTTATAGGGTTTAGTCTGAATTAATATACCATAGTTTGCAAAAGAAGGCCAATAACCACAATAAGCTGACCCTTTTATGACATTATCTCTACTTATGTCGCGATTAAGTTCACAAACAGCAATCTCTCGATTTTTATCAAGATAAGATATGAAATCTTGGCCGAGATTACATTCTATCCCATTGTCATTAAGTTCATAATGTTGACTGATCGGAATAACACCACTGAAGTCAAAACTGCCAGATCCTTTTTCCCAATCTTCATTGATACTTAAATCCAAGAACGTGCTTGACTCTCTTTGTGGATTGGACAAGTTAAGAAGCTTAAATTCACTTTGAGATTCTTGCGGTTGAAAGACTATCAAAGAAAACAATATTACGCCTAATAGTATTAACAATAAATATTTCATCATACTCCAAAAATCTTTCTGAAATGGAATCCATAAATCATATAGGTAATTGCAAGAGGTAAAGCTCTTGGTTTGACAAAAATTGCCCATGCGACCATCTTCCAGTAATATTTCCTAGCTTTATCAACGATACCTAACCAATAAACTGACTTTACAAGTGCCTTTATACTCGAAAAATTAAATCTCAACTTATGTGATTTAATGAACTTCTTACTGCTAAGTATGTATCTCACCCTGTCGTAATAGGGTTTTGCAGAATAGATTGATGCAAGGATATTTTTATAACCCTTCATAAGATCATCCATATTCATCTTAGGGATGAAGTTCATTGACATATCGGTGTTTGAACCAGTTGGGTTTCCGATAATCCTGTTTTGTTTCTGCAGTTTCTTAAATAAAGGAGTGTTCTTAGGGGCATTCAAAAGGCCGACCATGGCTGTTACGATACCTGTTTTTTGGATAAAATCGCTGACCATCTGAAATACATTTTGATTATCACTATCAAAACCGACAATAAAACCACCTGTGACTTCAAGCCCATAAGATTGAATTGTGTTTATGGATTTTATCATATCTCTATTCTTGTTTTGGATCTTATTACATTCAGCCAAGCTTTCTTCATTAGGAGTTTCGATGCCAACAAATACTCCATCAAAGCCAGCCTTGACCATTAATCTCATTAAATCCTTATCATCAGCGAGATTTATTGAAGCCTCAGTCGAAAAAGTGAAAGGTCGCTTTCTCTTGATATTCCATCTGATGATTGCTGGAAGAATTTCTTCTTTTAGCTTGGTGGTATTACCAATAAAATTATCATCGACGAAGAACACATCACCTTGCCATTTGCTTAAGTATAATTGATCGAGTTCAGCGATAATCTGGTGCTTGCTTTTTGTCCTGACCCTCTTGCCAAAAAGTGTTGTGATATCACAAAAATCACAGTTGAAAGGGCAGCCTCTTGAGTATTGGATATTCATAGATGCATATTTTTTCATATCCACTAAATCCCACATAGGTAGTGGACTCTTCTCGATATCAGGGAATTCATTAGAGCGGTAAACCTTTCCAGGAACAGTGTCCTGACTACAGTCCTGCCTGATGTGATTAGTCAGATCCTTTAAAAATACGGGAAGAGTGACTTCTGCTTCATTTAAAATAAAATGATCTGCCTCAAAGTCCTCGTGGGATGCAGTAAACAAGGGTCCACCGCATATTGTTTTCACACCTGCCTGCTTACATCTTAAAAGAATCTGTTCAACCGAGTTCTTCTGTACAGTCATAGCGCTAATAAAAACATAATCAGCCCATCTCAGATGCTTATCTGTGAGTTCATTAACATTCATGTCGACAAGTTTCTTGTTCCATCTCTCTGGGAGGAGTGGTGCCACTGTCAAGAGACCTAATGGAGGATATAATGCTCTTTTTGATATGAATTTGAGAGCATGCTTAAAACTCCAGAAAGTATTTGGATACTTAGGATAAATCAAAAGTACGTTTAGTGACCTGTTCATGCTTAATGTGTCAGGCAGGAAGTATATAAATTCTATGCAGATGGTACGGAGGGAAGGGTATATATTGAAAAGTTACGTAAAATATTCTGTTTTTTTATTAAAACGTTTTTTAATTCAAGCAATATTTAAATATCATGGTGGTCAATCATTATATTATGAAGCTATCGGCAATCTTGAATAAGGAAGATAATATGTATGTTGCTAAGTGTCCTGAAGTTGGGACAGTTAGTCAAGGTAAAACTGTTGATAAGGCTATTGCAAATTTAAAAGAAGCCACTGAACTTTATTTGGAAGAGTTTCCATTGAAAAACACTCCAATAATAAAGTCTTTTGAGGTGGCAACAGATTTCGATACATAATTTGTCAGGTCAAAAAGTTGTAAGAATTCTATGTAATAAATTTAGGTTTAAAATAATCAGGCAAAAAGGAAGCCATATTATCCTTAGAAAGGAATCTGTTGGTACAGTCGTACCAAATCATAAAGAATTGAAGATTGGGACTCTTAAAGGTATTCTTGGATTAGCGAAGATTGATGTTGAAGAATTTAATAAATTTCTATAATAAAAAGGTGTTGATAATTGAATCATCACCACTTTTTATGTTCACTTTCAGTGAAATAAAACCTGGACTAAAATCCATTTAAGTAAGACATTCACTGCGTTTAGTCATACGAAATTAAGAAAAAAGGTGCCGATAACGGGATCTGAACCCGCGACCTCTAGATTGCCCGATTTGAGATTATATCATTGGCTTACGCCTCATCACTCAAAAATATGAGTCTAGCGCTCTAACCAGGCTGAGCTATATCGGCATGTTTGTTTTTACTACGCTAGATTTCATGTAATGAATATCTAGCTGACCTTAGCTGTCAACCGTTATCAGTTGAGCTACATCGGCATGACATAGAATATAAATTATATCTATGCAGAGAATCATTGGTTTTGATAGATATTTATAAAATTTACTGAATAGTGAGCAATTCTTTTTTAAGAATTGGTAAATCTCTTTTTACAATTTCCCATACGAGATCCATATCAACTGAGAAATAAGCATGTATTAAGATATCTCTAGTGCCAGCAATCTTTTTCCATTCAATATTGGTGTATTTTGATTTAAAACTGCTGGGTATATTTTTTACAGCTTCACCAATAATTGCATCCTGTGCATCCACCTTTAAAATGACGTTTGGACAAATCTGTTATGGTTCGTTCTATTTTTTCTATCTAGTTGAGAATATGTTTGATATAAATACTGGAATCTTTCATAGTATTCTAATCTCTCGAATTTTATCTTTTAAATAGGGGTGAAGAGATTTGTAAGTCAAAACGGTTTTTAATTTTTTGTTCAAGTTTAATTTTGACACCTACAAGATCTAATAGGCTTTTTTTACCTTTAAATTCAACTAATAAGTCAATATCGCTTTTCTTAGTAGGGTTTCCAAAAGCATGTGAACCAAATAATGATGCTTTGACTATATCATTCTTTTTTAAGATTGATATGATTTTATTTTTATTTTCTTTGCTTAAAACCATAGATTGTACATAAGTTATCTAATATATATGAATTTTGCTCTAACCCAGTATCTCCGATTGGTTCTCTGACAGATACTTATGCACGCACAATCTATGCCGCCAATTATGGCGGCAGACGGACATCTGTTTATCAGATGTCCTATGACCCACCCCGGACGGGGCGTCCCCCGGGTCGTTTTGCGC
>JAIPIC010000039.1 GCA_021734865.1 Candidatus Woesearchaeota archaeon
ATTTTTGTGTACAAGAAAAGCTTTGCTTTTCTCCGTATTAAAGGGCTCACAATCCATAGGCAATTTTTGGTAACAGAAAACTGCACATACGAGTATGGACTCGTGTGAGCAGTTTTTGGAACTGATAATCGCAATTATCTGTACGGAAAAATGGTACATTTTTTGTACAAGAAATGCATATGCATTTCTTTGTATTGAAAATCTCGCTTGCGAGGGTTTCATCGGGATTCAAATACCCCGCACTTTAGTGCGAGATTTTCAATAATTTTAACTTCAATATAATTCTAACTTCAAATCAGACTTTCTGTTTCCAATGAATATATCCAATTAGTGCTACACATACAAAAAGCAGGATTATAAGATTTGTCAGAGAATTAAGTGGTATAAACAGCAGTTTATTTGTAATTATAAAAAGTAAGCCCACTGATCCAATGCTTAAACAGAATGAAAGCGCAGTTGTCTCTACCCAGTCAAATCCACGAAATAAGATTTTGGTAATCAGATAACCTGGCAGAAAGACAATCAGAAATGCTCCAAAAGAAGCTCTCAGACCTGCCAACAGGCTAATTTTATATAGATAACTGAGTGATATACCGATGAAAAAAACAATTCCAAGGACGATAAGTGACCCTCGGTGTAACATTTTTAAATTGGATTCTTTGTCAGTACCTTCCTTTTTATTGTCATGGACAATCTTAACTTTCTTTTTTGGCATTGTATTTTGTTATCTGAACTGATATTTATTATCTACGGTATTCGAACTGAAAAAATGGACTTTATTGGTTATTGTGTGGTATTAAAATGTGATTATCACCAAAAACATATAAATGAAAACTGACTACTTCACCAGATGAAACGAACTCATACTTGCAACGACCTCAGAGTAGGTGATATCGACAGTGAGGTATGCCTGAATGGCTGGGTACAGAACAGGCGGGACCACGGTGGGATTATTTTTATTGACTTAAGAGATAGGTTTGGTCTCACACAGATAGTCTTTGATCCAAAAACAGACAGCAATGCACATGGTCTTGCTGAATCTCTTAGGAGGGAAGATGTTCTTGAAATCAGAGGTAAAGTAAGACACAGAGGAGAAGGACTTGAGAATCCTAAGCTTGATACAGGTAAGATAGAGATAATTACAAGCGAACTGAATATTCTAAATAAAGCAGAGACACCTCCGCTTGAGATAGAAGACAGGGTTGAGGCTGGTGAGGAAATGAGGCTAAGATACAGGTATCTTGACCTAAGAAGGCCTGTTATGCAGAAAAACCTTTTGTTGCGCCATAATGTCATGCAAGCAGCAAGGAAGCACTTCAACAGTAATGGATTTATTGAAATACAAACTCCAATGTTAGTAAAATCAACGCCTGAGGGTGCAAGGGATTATGTTGTACCAAGCAGGGTAAATCCAGGAGATTTCTATGCTCTTCCACAAAGTCCGCAGCTGTATAAGCAGATTTTGATGATTTCTGGTGTTGACAGGTATTACCAGTTCCCAATCTGTCTACGGGACGAGGACTTAAGGCAAGACAGACAACCGGAGCATACTCAGATGGATTTTGAGATGAGTTTTGTAGAAAGTGATGACATCAGGAACTTTGTTGAGGGACTTTACAAATCCATCTTTAAGGATGTGCTTGATGTTGATGTAAGTGACTTCCCAATCTTTGATTACAAAGATGCTATGGATAAATATGGTACGGATAAGCCTGATATCAGATATGAACTTTTCTTAAGTGATGTAACAGATATTGTTGTAGACTCTGACTTTGGGGTCTTTAAGAGTGTTGCTGAGAATGGAGGCATTATCAAGTGCATTAACCCAAAGAAGAATTTTGGCAGAAAGGAAATTGATGCATATATTGAATTCTGTCAGAGAGTTGGTGCCAAGGGAATGGCCTGGATGAGGGTCACTGATAATGGACTTGAGTCCAATATTGCAAAATATTTCAAGGAAGATATCCAAAAGAGAATCTTAGAGCGTACAGGTGCTAAGCCAGGTTCAATATTGATGTTTATTGCCGATAAGCCAAAGAACACTAATGCTGTTTTGTCAAGGCTGAGGCAGAAACTTGCTGATGATATGGGCATGATTGATAATAATGTATTTAGGTTCTGCTGGGTAAAAGATTTTCCTTTGTTCGCTTGGAATGAAGAAGAGAATAGGTGGGAGCCCGAGCACCACATGTTTTCAAATCCAAAACCCGAATTTATTGATGATTTTGAGAAGAGACCAGGAGAAGTGATCGGAGATCTTTGGGATCTTGTATTAAACGGAACAGAGCTTGGATCTGGTTCGATCAGGGTAAATGTACCTTCAGTTCAGGAGAGGATTATGAATCTTATCGGAATCAATAAAGAAGATGCTGACATGAAGTTCGGATTCCTTCTGGAAGCATACAAATACGGAGGTCCTCCGCACGGTGGAATGGGTCTAGGTCTAGATAGGACTGTCGCGTTAATGGCAGGCACGAGCGATATTAGGGAAGTTATAGCTTTTCCTAAGAACAAGTCTGCCCAGTGTCCTATGGACAGTTGTCCTTCAAGGGTTGATGACAATCAACTTAAGGAATTAAATATTAAGCTTAATGTGGTCCGGGCCAAGAAGTCTGTTTTCGATCAGATAAAGCAACTTCTTGATAAAGCTGAGGCCAAGTATGATGTCGTTGAGCACAAGGCTGTTTTTACGAGCAGAGATGCTGCTAAGGTACGTGGTACAGAATTAAAACAGGGCTGCAAGGCTTTGATCTGCCATACTGATAAGGGATTTGTACAGGCTGTTGTTCCTGGAGATAGTGAAATTGATTTAAACGCATTCAAGAAGGCTGCGGGTTTTTCTTCTGTTGAGCTTGCGGATGCCAAGAACGTTAAGAGAATAACTGATTGCAATATTGGGTCAGTTCCTCCATTTGCAAACTTGTTTGATTTGCCTGTCTTCATCGACAAAGCAGTCACAGAGAACGAGATAGTTGCATTCAATGCGGGCAGCCATACAAAAAGCATCAAGATGAAATCTGAAGACTTAATTAAGGCAACAAACGCAAGGATTTTTGAGTTTTCTGTCAAGTCTGATAAGGATAATTAAATGATATAGTTTTCAGTGTGGTCGACACAATAGAAAAATCCCTTGGATTGAATAAATAAAAATCAAATGAACACTTAATCACTCAGTTTTTTCTCAATTATTATCAACAACATACATTGTTAGGTAACACTTTCGGCTGTCTCTGACAATTGCGAAATCTGATAGTAATTTGGACATCTGGACCTCATTTGTCTTTGATTCTATTATCTCATCATATTCTATATTCTGGAAATCAATTTTTCCAGAGAATGCATGTTGCTTAATATCATTAAGTATGACATTATCGCTAAGAACATATTTTCCATTTTTGACTGTGAAATATCCTTTTTTCACCAGAGATTCAATAGAGCCGGTTGCTTGAGGGCTGACCTGCCCGATAAGTTCCGACGGTGAGAACTCCTTTAGGACAAAGGCTTTTTTCAATACTCCAAACTCCATTTTAGTAAGTTGCCTGAAATCAGGCAGTCTTTTTGTCTTCCCTTGTGTTATGTCTGTTACAATCTCGCCGTTCTGAAGAGAGGCGAGAAGTGAGAAAGATACTCCTTCATTTTCAAGATCAAACAGGATACATGGTAGAAGTTTTGTCTTAATAATTGCGGTCCCTGGGTACATAAGTTTAACATCGTTCTTCGTGACAGAGGTTTGGATGAGAGGAAGCAGGTCTTTTTCATTGAATTTGTCAAGTTCTTCTATGATGTCTTTGTCGTCCTTTTTGATCATATTTATTGCGTCTCCGCCATGTTTTGTCATCCTTGGACGGATCTGCACATAGAGTGGCATGTCAACAACTCCAGTAAGCAGAGCATTTCCGATAGAAAGATTTTTGATTTCATTCTCTGATTCTGCATTTATTCCCTCAACACTGTTGGAGATCGCTTTTATATCAAGCGGATTTGTCACTTTGAGTATTATCTGGGTCGTGATCTGGCTGAGCACGGACTTATCTACTCTAGCTGGTCTTTGGCTTATTATTGCGAGCCCTAGTCCGAACTTTCTGCCTTCGCTAGCTATGTTCCGAATAACAGAAGAAGATTTAGCTTCTCCAAAGCTCCTTTCTGGTATGAAGTTATGTGCTTCTTCGACAATAGCAAAGAAAGGGGGGATTTTATCTTTTTTCCGTTCCAGGAATAGGTCATGCAATAACTTATAGACTATTATCTCCTGTGTTTCAGGCATCATGCCTTTCATATTGATAATTGTACATTGCCCACCTATCACAAGTTCAAAGTAAGGTGTTGGGTCAAGTGAAAAAAGTTTTGTTTTGTATAAATGGTGAATTAAGTTTATAATATTCCATTTCTGGTTAGTGTCCATATTCTCAAGTTCTGTTATCAGGGATTCAAATGTGAGTACGGGTATGTTTTTTATTGCATTATATAGCAGTCCCTGCTGAACATTAGTAAGTTTCGAAGGCAGCATATGCAATAATTCTGCTGCTTCCATCTGTGATGACAATTTAAGTGGACGGAATGAAGAGTTCATTTCAACGTCGCCGTATTCGACCACATAATCTGTGAAGGATCGTGGTTCAAGGCCAAATTTCTTAAGTTGTCGGATTTCTTTTTTATTGGTATTTGGATGTTTTAGCGTAGAATATTCACCATGTGGATCAATTATCAGTAGTGGAACCCTTTTTGTAATAATCTCTTCGAGAAGGACTCCAACAGTGTAACTTTTGCCTGCCCCGCTTTTTGCAAGCACTGCTAAGTGTTTAGTCAGGACTTTTTGAAGATCAAGGAATACATCAATGCTTTTGCCATCTATTCGACCGAGGTATGCTCCATTCTTGTCTTGCTTCAGTTCAATAACAGCCTGAATAAAATCATCCTCAGCTGTTAGTACTTCAGTTCCAATTTTAAAAGGAGTCCTGACCTGTTTTATTATCCCATGCTTATCCCTATATCCCAATGGGATGCATTTTGCCAGAGTCTTTTCGATATCACGAGTAATTTCAACAACCTGGCACAGTACAAATCTATAGTCAGGGTGATAGACCTGAACATAGTCGAACTTCTTAACCTGATTCTCGACTTCAAATGTAAATGTTGTGGTTGTGGTTTTCCCGACGATTAGTCCCAATTTCATTTTATTTATCAATCAATTTCAAGCAATTTTTTTTGTATTTGAGTGCTGAATTATATTTTTTCTGCATATTTTGTGCATATCTTTGTACATTTTTGAGTATGTTTGATATTTAGATCGATTTCCTGTCAATTTTGCTATTTTTATCTTTGATACGACAAAGTAAGATAATGGATATTTATTTATACAGTTTTGCTTTCTTGTTTTGAGAGGTGCTATTATGAGATTAACAATTATTGGAACAGGATACGTTGGGCTCGTTGCTGGAGCATGCTTGGCAAGTCTTGGAAATGATGTGATTTGTGTTGATATTGATGAAGAAAAGATTAACCATCTAAATGAAGGGGTTATTCCGATCTATGAGCCTGGGTTAAGAGATCTGATCGAAATGAATACAAAAGAACACAGGATGGAATTCACGACAGATATCAAAAAGGCTGTAAAAAAGAGTGATGTCATATTTATTGCTGTAGGTACTCCTAGCGGTTCTGATGGTAAAGCAGATTTGTCGGCTGTGTATGCAGTAGCTGCAGATATTGGAAGGTACATGAATGGATATAAGGTTATAGTCGACAAAAGTACAGTCCCAGTTGGAACTGCTGATAAGGTCAAAGAGATTATTGCAGAGAATCAGGAATCTGCAATGGAATTTGATTTGGTCTCAAATCCAGAATTTCTCAGAGAAGGAGAGGCTATCAAGGATTTCATGACTCCAGATAGGGTTGTAATTGGTACTGAGAGCGATAAGTCAAGAGATATAATGCTGGATATCTATAGGGGTATTGAAAGGACCGGAAAACCCATAATGATCACTTCGATCAAGAGTGCAGAGATGATCAAGTACGCATCTAATGCCTTTCTGGCTACAAAGATTTCATTTATGAATGAGATCGCACGCATATGTGAAAAGGTTGGTGGAGACGTTAAAGATGTTGCACGAGGGATGGGTCTTGACTCCAGGATAGGTCCAAGATTTTTGCAGGCAGGCGTGGGCTACGGAGGCAGCTGTTTTCCAAAAGATGTCCGTGCTATTATCAATACTGCAAGAGAAGCCGGGCTTGATTTCAGAATTTTGAATGCTGTGGATAGTATAAATGAAGAACAAAAGACATTATTGCTACCAAAGATCAAGAAACTTGTACCTGACTTAAAGGGTGTGTCAGTTGCTGTGTGGGGACTTTCATTCAAACCAAAAACTGATGATATGAGGGAAGCACCATCGATTGTTGTGATTAATCAACTTTTAGCTGAAGGTGCTATGGTAAAAGCTTTTGATCCTGTTGCGCAAAAAGTGGCAAAAAAGCTGCTTCCGGATATTCATTATTCAAATAGTCCATTTAACGCCCTAAAAGATGCTGATCTTTTGGTCATTGTCACTGAATGGGATGAGTTCAGATATCTGGACAAGGAGAAGATTAAGAAATACATGAATAAGCCAAATGTAGTTGATGGAAGGAATGTATGGGAGCCTTCAGAGATGAAAGCTCTGGGATTTAATTATATAGGTGTCGGTCGATGAATAACAAGACTGTTCTTGTAACAGGTGGTGCTGGATTTATTGGCAGCCATCTCTGCAAAATGCTACTTGAGAAGGGAGAGAGAGTTATTTGTCTGGATAATCTTTTTACTGGATCAGAAGAGAATATCAAAGTATTATATGATAATCCAAATTTCAGATTTATAAAGCATGATATTATTAATCCCTTTTTTGCCTCTGAACATATCGACCAGGTGTATAATCTCGCTTGTCCTGCCAGTCCGCCAGCATACCAATTTAACGCTATCAGGACAGTCAAAGCAAATACTGTTGGTATGATTAATATGCTTGGGTTAGCAAAGCTGCACAATGCCAGGATTCTGCAAGCAAGCACATCAGAAGTATATGGAGATCCCCTCCAACACCCTCAGACAGAGTCCTATTGGGGAAATGTTAATTGTAATGGGATCAGATCATGTTATGATGAGGGTAAAAGAGTAGCTGAGACTCTGTGTTTTGATTATCACAGGCAGAACAAAGTCGATATCAAGATTGTCAGGATATTCAATACTTATGGCCCAAATATGGACCCTCAAGATGGAAGAGTTGTATCCAATTTTATCATGCAGGCTCTAAAGAATGAAGATATTACAATATATGGTGATGGTAATCAGACCAGAAGTTTCTGTTATGTTGATGATCTAGTTAAGGGAATTTATCTAATGATGAACTCAAAAGATGAATTCTGTGGTCCAGTAAATCTTGGTAATCCTGGAGAGTTTACTATTCTTGAACTGGCTAAGAAAGTAATTGAAGTCATTGGGTGTGATTCCAAGATAGTTTATCAGGACCTTCCGTCAGATGATCCAAAAGTCAGAAAACCAGATATAACCTTAGCATATAACAAGCTTGGCTGGAAGCCGTCTGTGGATATCGACAATGGTCTGATAAACACTATTAAATATTTCAGAAAGTTTATATAGTGCCTTTTTTATTATTGTTCTATGACCGGTTTTCATTTATTTTTTTTAATCTTGGTAAGCCTTTTTGTAGTTAGTGGCTGCCAGACATTAAATTGTGATCAGGGTCCAGAGCAGGACAAATGCTGTGCAACAAAAATGTCAAATGTTGAATGTGTTGGCCATTGGTTTATGGATCTGGAGACCAAAGAATGTGCCTGTGATGAAACCAATCCTCCGGACGGTTTTTGCGGTTCTTCAGGACTTGAATCTTGTGATAAGGATGATGATTGTGTCAAGAGTGGGTGTTCAGGACAGATATGTATGTCAACAGAAAAAGCAGGACAGATCTTATCGACTTGTGAATATAAAGAATGTTATAATGCAGCAAACTATGACCTCACATGTGGTTGTTATGAAGGAAAGTGCGCTTGGCATAAGGTGGTAATATGAATTATTCTAATGCAGCAATAAATGACACGAATAAAGCAGAAAGAGATATTGAAAGGACAATACATGATATTGATGAAGCCAGGAAGGTGATCTATCAAGACTTTGGGTTGCTCATTGCTGAACTAAAGAAAAATATGGTTATGTGGCCCACATATGCAGTAGAGATTTGCAGGCTTATCGATAAGATAATCAAAATATTAAGGCCATTTACGAACAACAGTGTAGAAGTCCGACTTAAAGGAACTTGTGGTCGTACAATCCATAATCTTGAAAATATCAAGTTTTTGATGAAATCAAAAGAAGGTAAAAGGCTTCAAAGAGAACATGTGATACTTGAAGTGCATAAATATATGGTAACTATCCTTGAGATACTAAGGTTTGATGAGTCAGAACTTATGAACGCTCTTGATGACATGAAAAAATTCCTTATTCATTAAACATATTTTTTATTGCCATTGTGGCATATGCACCTTTTTCTAGTGCAAATTTAATTTTTACTTTCTTCTTTCCTTCATTCAACCCGTCAGCTTCAAGGTCGTTGATAGTGAGTTTTTCAATTTTTGCATATGCTTTTCTGTGTGCTGTCTCAGATGTCGCACTTGGGATGCTTCTGACAATAAAATCTCTGGGAGCAATGTTATACTTATGCAAATAAGGCATAATCTCAGAATAATACTTTTCGTCAGGAGAGAAATCAAAGCCTACAAGGGGGATTTCATCATCTTCATCAAAATCCCGACTGAGAAGGAATTCATTGAAAATTTGACTTTGGACAGAATGGACTAGCAGTGTTATTATCTTAATTGGGAGTTTTCTTATGGCCGCCAGAGGATTTTTTTGATCATCTTCTAACTGCCTTGAGACTGAATTATCTGAAATGTATTCAACTGCTTTATTGAAATCTTTTTTTATTATAGCTAGACCTGCCTTAAAATTGTTTGTGCTGAATCTTTGTTCATCATACAGATTTTTGAATCTTGTTATTTTTTTTGGAGTAGCATCAATGTTTCTGACAACTATTTCAAACAAATTCCCTTTGTTTTTTCCAAGCGACATGGGCTCATCAAGGAATCCCTTAAATTTCAATTCAATAAACTGGTGCTCAAACTTATCGATTCTTCGATATTTTTCAGGAATAGAAATATACTGGTATGTTATTGCATGCCTGTCTTTAAGGCCTGCATATTTAATATCCCTTATTCGCAATGCCTTTTGGATAATATCGACTGCTTTCTGTGTTGTGTAGTCTCTTTTCTTAAGTTCATAGACCCTATATTGACCCTGCTCAACTAATGGTACGCCAATGATCTCTTTTACAACGAAATCTTCTGGAATTTGCTTGATTTTATACATACAGGATGTAAATAGCAGAAAACTATTAAAAGATATCACATTTACCGAGTAATCTGTCAAATTATCAGGACCTGTAGCCATAGCGACTGATAGCGGTCGACACCTAATGTCAACTGGACGTCGCAAGCTCAGTCCAGTATAATAAAAGGACCTGTAGCCATAGCGACTGATAGCGGTCGACACCTAATGTCAACTGGACGTCGCAAGCTCAGTCCAGTATAATAAAGGACCTGTAGCCTAGCCTGGAGGTAGTGTGCCATGCATTGCTGTGCAAATAGGGCGACAGCCTCCTATATGTTGTTATCTCATTGAGACCAACGTGTTAGATAGCTGTAGACCGGGGGTTCGAATCCCCCCAGGTCCGTTTTTCCTGGATCGAAATCAAACAGGACTCAGAAGTTAACTACCATCAAATTCTCAATTTTTTCGTGAGGCTTTAAGCCTCACTTGTGCTAGGTGTGAACCGCTATCAGTTCTTCGTAATTCCAACAGGTCCGCTTTTTTTATGATATAATACCAAATTAGGAATTAATAAAATTTATAAGTCAATGTTCTTATTATTACGTTGGTGAATATATTATGTGGGATGAATGGAGAGTTATTCAAAAATTTAAAAAGGATGTTGCAGAGCATTTAAAAGTGATTATCGATGAGATTAATAAGGATAATATGAAAGATGCATTTACTTTTCTAAATGAATTATATATCATGAGAAAAGCCTGGAGAGAGGCTTATCAGGCACCAGGAAGGTTGCTTACTGATGGAAGCTTCGCAAGGGGATTTAGAACTTCGGTTGATACGACAGACCAGAAACATCTGGCACGAACAAGGCTTGAATTCATTGAAACAGTTATTCACAAAGCAGAAGGTCAACTGAAGAAGAAGGGTTGGATTAAATAGAGTCAAGTACCAATCTAGACAAGTTTTTTTCTTCTCCTTCTGATGCTCTTATTTTGTGAAAGTGCAAGAAGTATCTATCGTCAAAATTTTGGTCAATCAGCAATTGCCGTGCTGCAAGCTCAGCTTTTACTTCAATGTCATCCTGACTTGTTCCTTCTGTTATATGTGGTTCCATCATCTCATGGGCGACTGTTCGAGCAGTTACAAAATATTTAAACTGTCGATTTGTCATCCATCGTGGAGCTGTCTCTGATGTATGTTCATATAGTATATCCATGAAACGTTGGAAATTATGTCTCACGTAAGTTTCTGATCCTTTTTCAGTAACCCAGTTAAACCCTCCAATATGTATGGGGAGATTTGCTGAAATCTCTGAAGTTGTGTTCCAATAATCAAAGGTCATCCCTTTTGGAAAAGTGATTTCTTCTTTTTTATTTTTTGCGACTGATAATATATTCCCAACTGCAATTACAGTTTTATCTGTCCTGTTCTTAAGGCTGTATTGGACGACAGTTGGAGGCATATATGCCATGCCATCTTTTAGTCTGGAAGAAGGTAGCTTTTTTAGTGGTGAGACTGATTTCAATAGATGAAACATTTCATCAGGATCCTGAAGAGCTCGCTTAAATGAGATGCGGCTTGGATCTGCTTCAAGTGCATAACTTAAAAGTATATCATTCGGATGACTAAGTAAATCTTTATAACAATCTATTTTAGCTGGTGCCAAAGGGCTCCGATACGAACTGACTATACGTTTGACATCAATATTATTATACATGCTTTATAAAGGTGAGAATTAGTTTATAAATCTATCGTTTATTTATTACTCAAGAGTTACAAAAAATAATGCAAGTGAAGCATTCAACAATCCAGTTAATTCAAGATTGTTTTTTTATAAATTTTACGTAGTAATAAGTGGGTTATACGGTTCTTCCTTATGAAAATGATTAGCTTCGTTTGAATTTATCGACGGATAATAACTTCGATAAATACTTTTCAAAGGGAAGAATTTCTCCAAACACAAGATAGTTGACTTAGCCCGTAGTAATAGTCTGATTATTTCTGCTGATTATATTTAAATAACCACTACTTGAATAATCACACTGAGGTGATATATATGAATACAACTAAACATTGGGAAAAGGATAAAAAAGTCAAATTGGAAGAGTACGAGGAAGGGTACGATATCGCAGGAGATGTTCTTGCAATGGAATTTATTCTTGCTATGGAAGATATTTTAGCGATGGAAGACTTTTTTATCGCTTTACGACTCTGTTTACGAAAGTTATTTATATTATTTTCACGAATTTTCTATTAAAAGAGGGGATACCAATGAATAAACTAATTTTAGTGCTTTTATGTTGTGCATTTATAATTACAGGGTGTGCAAAGGAGTCTGTTCAAGATACTCCTGCAATACAACCAGATGTGACGTCAAAGGTTACACCAAAAACAACTGATGCTCCTATTAAACAGGAAACTCAGCAACCACAGGAATCCAGTATTGATAAGTATACTGAAATTGAGATAACGATTACTGAAGATTACCTAAATGAAGCAAAAGATTATATGAAACATTTTAGGCAGATGTTAGCATTATTCAGGGCAGATTTCAATAAGATTCAGGATACAACTTATAAACCAAATGTAAACGTCCAGATTGAAAAATATAATGGGATGATTGTAAAGCTCCAGAGATCAGTTGATGCTGGTGAGATAATAAAACCAACGACTGGTGAGCCGTATTCTAATCAAAAAGATATGTTTGAAAAAGAGCTTGTTGCTCTAAATATCCAGGTGAAAGCAGTTCAGGAAGCATTTAGAGCTGCTGAGGCCTAATACTGACCATGAGAAAGTTGCTTAGAGAAAAGTGGAACTTTCAACTTTTCATTATTGCTGTAATATTTGTTATTTTTATTCCTCTCGGCGGACTGCAGCCCTTCATCTTATATGCTCTTATACTATCAGGATTGGTTATAGTTAGTGTTTCATTTTTTGTTGTTGTTCGTAAAATCGCAAAGCCCGTTGAAAATGAATATCCAAAACCATCAATTATCAAGATTATATTATCTATTGTCACACATGTGACCGCTTTTGGTTTTTATGTATTGGCATTCATCGCCTATCCAGAATTCTGGCTAAACAATCACTATCTTGAAACTGCAATAGTCTCCCTTATCAATATCGCATTTATTGCTGCCTTTATTCTTGAGAAGCGAAAATGGATATTCAAACTTCCCGACAAGATCATGATTACTGCTTATGGAACAGGATGCATGATTATTTTGATTTTTGTTGTTTTAATACTCTTTAATGTTATTCCTTCATGTCCTGTATCATGTGACGATTCAAATGATTGTACTTTGGATTTATGTTCAGGTGACACTGGCTTCATGTGCGATAACCAGATTATACTCAATTGTTCAGGAAATGGGATCTGTGAACTGGGAGAATATCCATCAGAAGACTGTCCGGATTGCGATGACCAAAATCCATGCACAATAGATAATTATGAATTTAGTATTGGTTGCTACTACAATTTAACCTATGATTGTTTAGGCAATAAGATATGTGAACTTGGAGAATTCCCTTCAGAAGACTGTCCAGACTGCGACGATAATGACTCTTGTACTCATGATGAATATAATTTTAGAACCGATCGGTGTGATCACAAAGCTATGACTCCTTGTAAAGGCAATGGATTATGTGAATTGGGTGAATATGGGCTCAGTGATTGTGAATTATGCAACTCAACTTCAATCATCTATTATAGCAAAAACGAGTGTAATTATTTGCCAAAATTAAATTCAAGTGGATTGAATTTGCTGCTCTCATCCTTGATTTTGAAGCATGTAAGGGTAAATGATGTGGTCCCTTATGAGATTAGTCTGGACTCTGTGAGATATTTCGATGGATATGCCAAAGTCAAGCTGAGTGTGAATAATATATCTCTTACTTACCTTGGGGTAGACAATCTCCAGTATACGGCAGATGGTTCAAAAATTCTAATTTTGGATATTAATGAAGAGAATCCCAGCGATGTTAAGGTTGTGATACACTTTATACCTAAAAGCTATCAGTCAGCACAGGTCAAGGACTTCAATCTAATCGGTGTGCTTACGAATAATGACACAAAAATACATCAAAGAGTAAAAGATGAGAAAGTACATCTGCTTGACGGAGATGAATATTCTGTAAAGATAATTAAGCCATGCAACAGCTGTGGTGCTGGTGAAGTCCCTCAAACAAGACTAAAGATTAATGGACATGTTTCAGGAGATTTAAAGCTTGGGAAGTCTGTCTTGGTTGATAATTATAGGTTTGGTATTGTTGGTGTACATGTATCCACAGAAGAAAGTTATGTTGAATATTACATAAGAAAAGTAGAATGAAAGAGAGAATTGCGGTCAAAAGATATAAATTATAGAAAGATCTCCATTGAAACAAGATGATTAAAAATAAAATCAAGACAAGAAATCAGATAAAGAACCTTATTAAGGGAAAGAAAGTTGGTTTTACTTCTGGTTCTTTTGATATCATGCACGCTGGGCATGCTGTGTTCTTTGAAGAAGCAAAAAAGCTTTGTGATGTTCTTGTAGTGGCAGTAAATTCAGATGATTCTGTTCGTTCCTACAAAGGTTCTGACAGGCCAATTGTACCTCAGAAAGAAAGGGCAATGATGGTAGCTTCTATGGAAGCTGTGGATTATGTTTTTCTTTTTGATGAGCGTCGTAATAATATAAATATTGAAACTCTCAAACCAGATCTATATATAAAAGCAGGAGATTACACGATATCAAAGATGACATCCACCGAACTTGTGGAAAAAAATGGTGGTAAAGCAGTTATCCTACCTCATTACAAAGGCTTTTCTACGACAAAGATGATTAAAAAGATAATCAAGATTGATGGGAAGAATCAAGAAAACACTAATGGAATTTATTCAGAAATAATGTCTGCAAAGAAGCAAGGTCCTGTCGTCTTTATTGATAGGGACGGAACGATAAATGAAAATGTGGGATACTTGCATGAACCTGAGAAATTCAAGCTATTGAAGAATGCAGGAGAAGGTATGAAAAAGCTCTATGACATGGATTTCCGTCTAGCAGTTGTAACTAATCAGCCGGGTATTGGAATGGGTTACTTCGAAAAAGAAGACTTCTTCAAAGTTAATCAAGCGATGTTTAAGGCCATTGGACCATTTAAAATATTAATTGAAAAAATATATTTCTGTCCGCACTCTGCGGGCGAAAAATGTGAATGCAGAAAACCAGGTATTGGTCTATTTTTGAGGGCTAAGAAAGAGATGAAGGTAAATCTTAAGGAGTGTTTTATGATTGGTGACATGGATATTGATATGCAGGCAGGAAAAAAAGCAGGACTTACAACAATACTGATTGGTAAGGACAAGAATATTAAGGCTGATTACTATGCAAAGGATTTGTTAGATGCAGCAGATTGGATACTTCTACAACAACGTAAATGATATAAATCTTGGGCTCTCCCAAACCTAAATATTGGGGTATCTGCCACCTGATTTCTGGCATGGACGGAAGTGCACTTCCGTACATTCAGGAAAAAATGTTTCTTAAAATATAAAAATTTCCGACATAAACAATGAAAAATCAAAGATTTTTCGTATCTTAGGAATTTTTAATTCCAAAGAGGACGGGGTATTAAACCCACCTAAAATGTTCAGAAATATACATTTCTGAATATCCAGTACATACTTTCTGAATAATCCCTGTAAAATTTTCAATAATTTTAAAAACAAATAAGTCATATACTACAACCTAAGTTCTGGACAATAGTAATTTTTATAAAGAAGAAAAATATTTTTCATTGTATGGCAATTCAAGTAATTGAAGAGAGTGAACCAACTGTTTCTAATGATGCTTTGTGTGATCTTTGTATGTACGAGATTCAAAAGCGAATGGTAGATATTGGAATGCTCAAAGAAGACAAGAAACCTGTTCAGGAACAGGTTACTGACATGTTCTTATTATGCAAAAAGCTTGTTGAGATGCACTCTGTCGATCAGGATTTGATAGCTGATAGAATTCAGGCAATTGAAGAAACTGTAAAAAACAGGTAGGCACACCAACAAATCGATGATCATGTTCTAATCAGGTTGATCCAAATTCTTTCTCAGTTCCGCACCCCTTCAAGCACCAATAATATTAGTTAGAGCTGCTTCGATCAAGATCTGACTCGATTCCTAGTACTATCGATCCTGAAGGACAGAACGTCAGCGTCCGAATCCGGACCTGACCAGCACACGAACGCCTCATTGCCGGCTTCGACCCAGTCGTACAGTCCGCTTACTGTTACAGGAGGGGACTAACCTCCCAGTCTAGCCTACCTTCGGGTATGGTTTCAACTGACATATTTAAGGTTTATGATAATATGGGCAAATATTTGACTAAGATAAAGATTATATCGACGGAAGTATTAACAAAAGAAATTATTGATTTTTCCACTTCAATTAGGAATATTGTTTCTAAAGGAAATATTATATATATATCTTTGAATGATTGATTAATATGTTTAAGAAAATACTATTATGGTTTATAATTATTTTGGCATCAGTATGTTCTCTTGTCACAGCTATTGAAGTTAATTTGATCGTGGACACAAATGTATCTTATGTCCCTTTGGGACCTAATCCAAAGGTGACTAACTTAACTGTTATTATCCCAATAGCAAAGGATAACTCTTACCAGAACTTTCACGATATACGAACTAATTACACTTATGATAAGATTGATGGAGGTGTTCTGTTTAAGAAATCGCTTCCATCCCCCTGGGAGAATATCCATGGACAATTCAAATTAACTGCTTATTCTGTAGGTCCAAATAGCTCTGATAAGAGTGTTTATAAAATAAATCCAGAAATTATTGATAAGTCATTCGGCAGTTTTCGTGACTACCTTACAAAGAAGAAATTTGATGATCTATATACTCTTACAATAGTCGTAATTGAATATGTTGATCATTTTTATACTCTTGATAATATTGAGAAAACACTTAAGGTCAAGAGTTTTCTTGAAACCCTGGATGTTAACTCATCAATAGCTCATGGGTTTTATCACAATGGTGTGGACTGGATATACGGGGTATGGCTTGAGGTAGATAGTCATGATACTATGCTCCCGTTTGATCTTAATCTTAATGAATATGGAGCAATTAGCCCACATGTGAAACTTTTCACTGGAGATCATTTAGAGACATCCTTGGTCGCTTACAATGCTCTGGAACAGGACGCAAAAATTGGAACACCTGAGCTCAGCCTTTTTGTAACTGGGGCGCAGGATTTCTCTGACAGGATAAAACCTGTTGCAACTGTCTTTCCCTGGCACTCGCTAGTCGGTGAAGGAAGTGATAATGTTGTGACTCTAAAAATTAAGAACGACAGAAAAAAAGTCATCCCGATATATGTTATCAGGTATCCTATCGATGATTATGATGTTAAAAAAAAAGAGTCAAAAGTATTGCTTAATCCTGATGAGACAATATATCTTGACACTCGGTTCAGTGACGTTAAGAGTGGGAATATCAGCCTAACCTTCAATATTAATGGTGTAAATCACACTACCCTATTTTCAATCATTAATGGTGGCATCGTACTTACTCCACAATATGTTGACACTCTTTTAGAAAAAGGATTGAGAAGTAATGATGATGTGAATTATGATGATTTCACCCGTGTTGTCAAGGACTTGGATAGTACTGGTCAAAAAGAAGCTTATGGTCAATATATTGAAACAAGTAGAGACCTTATTATCGAGAAGGATATTATTGAATCAGATTATGGGCACACTGCAATTATCAAAATTAAACCTGGAAAAAAACTGTACAATATATCAATATATGAAAATATTCCAAAGTGTCTTGCACAACGGATTGTCGAGATGGAATTCAGTATTCCTGAATTTGATATTATTGATGAAGATCCGATTATTGCATGGAGAATTGATAAAATTGATGAAGATGTGGAGATCAAGTATGATCTTGCAGCTTTAAATATCACCGATTGTGAGGACGAATGGATGACAATCGCATTTGCAAGAAAAATAGGAGATGACATCGACAGGTGGTCAAATAAATATTATCTATTTGTTCCGGTGATCTTAGCAATATTCATTATCATACTTATTTCCTGGTTCTCAAGATATACAAAAAATTGAATCTCACATTGTCATTGAGTGGTATACAAAGTAAAAGAAGCCCACGACATAAAAAAGTGCGGATATAATCAGAAATAGTGAAAAAATTATTCCTGTAAATATTGTTGTAAGGCTTGATATTGAAGTAATAATCACTGTCACGTAATACAATATTACACTTGAAGAAAAGTTGTAGACATAATATCCAAAGAATCCGGCTGTACAAATAAACCAGAGATATTCAATATACAAAAGTGCTTGTGGAATCTTAGAAATAAGATAAACTCCAACGAATATCAGGATTGAAATTGCAAGGATCATTGTTATATAACTGCTTAATCCATTAGATGTTACGGTCTTTGTGATTATGTCAGCACCAATTATAGAATGCTTCTCCCTCAGTGACACTATTTCATATACAGGAAGACACAAGAATACAAAGAGCGAAGAAAAAAAAAGCGCGAGTAACGGTCTTGCAAGTTTAAGCCTCTGCTTTCTATAAAAGCAATACCAAATGATTGCGGGACTCACAAGCAATAAAATTAATGATATGGAGTTCAATATATAGGTAAGTACAACCTGAAATCCCATGCTAAAAGCCATTGGTGATTCAAGGAAAAATAATTTAAAAAGTGGTTCATGGTTGGCTCCAAGATGTCCAAGATACAGTTCATCATATATCCCAGTAGTATAAGGAATCATGAAAATGCCAATATCAGTCAAAGTGTGTAAAACCAGCATTCCGGACAGGCCCAAAAGTATCGTTTGTTTGGAATGGAAGAGATTGATGAAGTTCTTAGAGAAAGATTCCCCAAAATCACCTACTTTATATATATAGCTCTCTATGGGAAACTTTCGAGAATAGAAGATGTAAAATAAGAGACCTATGACCATAAGCGGGGCATCAATTGCTATCGCTAGCCACTCAAGGAACAAGTTAATAAATACAATAAAGAATGATATCATGATTCCAAATATAACCACGAATCTTCCAATAGGATTCTTGATATTACCAAATATTTCAGCAACGCTCGGACCATTGAACTTTTGTTCCCTTGAAAGAAATACTGACATAACAAGCATGAGGAACATAGCGAAAGAAAAACCCACCTGTTCGATGGCTGTTGAATTTTGTACAATAAAATGGTGGAAAGGAAGAAAACTTAGTGACCTCTGCATTAATTCATGTTGGGTGAGATTTAAAGACTCATGATACACAGTCTGAGAATAGATGATAAACTTATTTAATATCAGCATAAAATATGACACTATCAAAGCAAAGTCCATCCATTTAGTGTCTTTACCGAACAAAATCTCAGATGGTTTCATCTGATATATCAGATATCCCAATACGGTCCAACTGATTATCTTCTTAATATAATCAATTTCATCTGGAAGAACCTTAAAAAAATCAAAGATGTTAAGAAGTATGATTATAAGAAGTATTAACTCTTCAATACCATAATCAAGCATGAGGATAAAATCATGCCATTTTCTGCCTGAGTTATCCATCTGTTATCCAAAGATTGATGTATATATAACTTTTGTGGATAGTAATTGAACTTGTTTAGTCACGTAATTGCGTAACATATCTTGTGCTTTATAAATAGCATTTCCATTCTTTTACCTGGTGATGCTCAATGTATAAATTGAATAAAAAAAAAGACACTGGATTTTAAGGCAACTCAATAAGGGGATGCCC
>JAIPIC010000040.1 GCA_021734865.1 Candidatus Woesearchaeota archaeon
ATGTATAGCACATAATCTAGTCTTGATAAACAACAAACTGAATAGAAAAATAGGTATCATGAATCAATTAGCAAGTAGCTAAGAATTATTTTCTCCGTTCATATTATTAGACAAAAATTTGGAATGTCGGACAGCCTGGGTACCTTAAAAGGTACCCCATCCGGGATTTGGAGCGGAATGGCGTTTTACTGGGACAAGATTTATATATCCTTAGGTGCATTTAAATATCTAGGGAGCAGGATAACGTCTTTTTGGCTTATCCCAGTCCCAAAAAATGAAGGCACTGACGATAGAATTAGCGATTACCGACGACAACCTTTATGGTGCGAAAGCACGTTTATTTATTCTACTATATAAATTGTGGTCGGAATTGAGACCGCGTTCGGACGTCGCAATTCGGACGAGTATTTAAATAGTTGAGCAATTAGCAAGCGGAACTTCGTTTTACTCAGAAAAAAGAAATAAACGTCATTTCGCTCCAGTTTTGTTTAAAAGAGAATCACTCCGACAGCACAGGGTGGTCGCAATTCCGACCACACCATATAAAGTTGGACAGAAATATTCACTTAAATTTTTTCAATTCTTTTTTTATCTTTAAAATGAATTTCATTTGCATTTTTAGAAGTAACTATTTTTTCGCCTAATTGTTTTTCAAGATTATCTTTTGCTACTTTCGCTACACCACCACCTTTTTTTGCAATAATTTTACTTTTATCAAAAGAATCAGGATTTTCTTTTTCAGATAATTCTTTTGTGGAAGCTTCTGCAAGCATATTTAGAATTAATTCGATGTTACTCATATTATCTCTTAGATTCTCTTTCTTTAATTTCTTAAACTGCTTATATTCTTTTACCGTTTTTCCTGCCCACGCTTTAGTAATTTCATTAGTTAATATTGCAAAATCTTCCCATTTTTCAATACCCACGCGATTCCATTCATCAGTTAGTTGATTTCTTACTTCAATTGTTTTTAATCTTTGATTAATCCAATCAGAAGAATATCCTTTTTGAAGATAAGTTTTCATAGCCCTATCAATAGATAATTCAGGATCTTCTGTTTCGTCGATTCTTTCTCTCCCTACTTTTGCAAGCCAAAGTTTGAAGGGTTCAGCTTTTTTGGACGGGATTGATTGTATTAATCTCAGTAATTGCTCTGTGTCAGCCACATCTGTAGACCTTAACTTTCCATCTGGAGCCAAAAATTTCAACTGGTTACAATTTGTAACCGTTTGATTTCCCTCTTCTTTAAGTCTATGTTTTAATACTTTCCAATAATTCCTACCACTTTGATAATCATTACCAGTTAACACAGAAATAACATCGACTATAGAAAAAAACCATTTTTCTTTATCAGAATCCCACTCAACTCTGATTTTCTTATCATTGAAGAATTTAATCGAATTTTTCATATTTTAAAGTAGATTAAGTACATTTACTATTAATGGTTTACGCAAACATTTGTCCACTGGAAAATCACTCATATAACTCGGGATTTGGAGCGGAATGGCGTTTTAGTAGGACAAGATATCTAAATCCATACCTCCTTTTAAATAGTATGCCATCAAAATACGTGCTTTTTTAGCATGTCCGAGAGCATATATTAAGGACACAGACGGTAGAAATCAAGATTCACGAGGACGGTGCCTTTATCCGAATGCACGTTCTTTATTTCTAAGACTAGATTGAATTGATATTTTGTTATTGAAAATCTCGCACTAAAGTGCGGGGTATTTGAATCCCGATGAAACCCTCGCAAGCGAGATTTTCAATACAAAGAAATGCATATGCATTTCTTGTACAAAAAATGTACCATTTTGTACCCCATGCTTTAGCTTGGGGTCAGGGCGAACGGCAATTTTTGTTATCTGATCCATTAAGCTCATATCTTTTTCCTTGTTTGAGCAAGTAATTATAACCATCCAATCTGGCAATTGTAAGTTCCGGATGTTTGATGGAAAGATCAAGTAGGGCAAGCGTTTTGCTCCCAACTTCATTTTGGACTCCTATGATCTCACATACTCTTGCTAGATTATCAACGTTGTAATGATTGATTAGAAAATCGCAGTCCGCCTCAGGTAGTTTTACACCATTTTTGGTTACATATCCACTCTTATCAAAAATACTTATCCCTTCCTGTGTCCTTACTCTGCTGACAAGGTCCCTACTAACATCTGATAACGGCACTGGGGCAGTTATTACATTTGCATTTGGGTATGTAGGAAAATCGTAAATGCTTCTAAGAGCATCATCATATCCCATCACAACCCCAACTGAATGCCTGTCATATCCTGATATATAGTAAGCTGCAACCTTATCCAATATTCTTGTAACTTGATTATCCTTTGATTTCTCAAGCAGCAATGCTCCGATTGTGTAATCGATAGAATCTGGGTTATTTGTTTCCATATTTGTAGATTAAAATAGTTATCCATATATTAATAACTATACTAAGTGATTTTTTTAATTTTATCCAAATAACAACAAATATATACTTCAAATTAAAATTATGTTGCATGGTTATTACATCAACTGAAAAGAAATTCCTGTACCTCTACTCAGATAACTGCAGGATGACCTATTCACAGCTAGGCAAGAAGATTAAGAAAAGCCCTCAGAATACAAGGTATTATATTAGCACAATGGAAAAGGATCGCATCCTGAATTACAACACCCTTGTGGATTATTCTTACCTTGGCCTTTTGATGTTTAGGGTTTATTTTAAAGGAGGATTTGCGCAAGGCATCGGTCCCCTTAAGGAATATATATCCAAATCAGGTTATCTATCGAGCATAAGCACAATTAGTGGACAGTATGATCTTTCGATGGAATTTCTGGCAAAAAACCCCTCAAGATTTAACAAGGAATTAAAGCAACTTGTTCAGGACTATAAAGAATTGAGCAATTATGATCTGATAATTAATGTGGTAACTCACATATTTCCCAAATCCTATCTACTGAACAAGACTGATGACATAATAATCGGAGGTGACAGAAATCCACTAAAATTATCAGGAGCTGAAATGGAATTACTTAAGCTTTTAGTTAATGAACCCAGGATACGACTGACAGAGATGGCCCGTAGGTCACAAATGAACATTAAGACAGTTATTTCCCGCTTGAGAATTCTTCAGGAAGAACTCATCTTAGGATATAAAACTGAATTTGATATGAACAGATTTGGTATATACAAAAATAGAATTACCCTTAAACTGCACAATATAAACGTATTGACTGAACAAAATCTGTTAAAATTCTGTGTTCAGAACCCTCATATAATCACATTGAACAAGACAATGGGTCTTTGGGATATTGAAATAGATATAGAAACTCCAGACATGGTAAAATTTAGGGAGATATTTTTTATGATTAGAGAACAATTTAAGGATATTATTCAATCATTCAATTACTTCCGAATTTTTAACACTCCTTTTCGCAAGTATGTTCCAAGTTCATATTGGTCAGAAAAAGAAGTGAAATTATAGACACAGACATACAATATTTAAACAAAGCATGTTTCTCCACACTAATGAAATACAAGAATTTCATTCTCGATAAGTTTCAGGAAGACGCAATCAGATCCATTGAGTCAAATCATTCTGTCGTAGTCTCAGCCCCTACAGGCTCAGGAAAGACACTTATTGCTGACTATATTATCAACAAACATAGCAACATAATATATACCGCACCCATAAAAGCATTATCAAACCAAAAATACAAAGACTTCTGCAAAGAATACGGCAAAGACAGGATAGGACTTCTTACAGGCGATACAGTAATTAATCCAACCGCTCCGATCCTGATTATGACAACAGAAATATATCGGAACATGGCCCTAACAGAACGTTCGATTGATGCAAAATACATTGTATTCGACGAAATTCATTATATTAATGACATCGAAAGAGGATATATCTGGGAAGAATCAATAATATTCTCAGACCAAAATAAGAGATTCCTATGCCTATCAGCAACAATTCCTAACGCTGACCAGTTTGCTTCATGGATCAATAGCATCAAAGATCACACCGTAGATGTAGTCAAACATGATAAAAGAGAAGTTCCCCTCAAAAAAATGTTTTATTATACCGATCTTGGTATAACTTCACTTGAAGATATCAAAGACATTGTTGACATACCGCAGTATATCAAAGGCAGACTCTATCGACAGCGGACTAAACCACCATCTCATCTTGATTTAATACCAGATGTCCAGACACCCTGTTTATATTTTGTATTCTCTAGAAAGAAATGCGAGGATTACTCCAAAGCACTAACCAAAGCAAAAATCTTTGACACAGATCCTCAAATATCCGCTTTTTTAAGGGCGCAGAACCTTAGCACAGACATAAAATCACTCAAGTCAACACAACTTCTGCTGCATTGTCTGCCCCATGGAATCGCTTTCCATCATGCTGGCATGATCCCATCACTCAAGGAGATCGTCGAAGAGCTTTTCGCAAATGGCAAGATCAAAGTGCTGTACACTACAGAAACATTTGCAGTCGGTATAAACATGCCTGCAAAATCAGTATGTTTTGATTCGATAAGAAAATACGACGGTGTCAACTTTAGGTACCTCAATTCAAAAGAATATTTCCAGATCTCAGGAAGGGCAGGAAGAAGAGGGATAGACAAGAAGGGCTATGTCTATGTCATGATAAACCAGAGGGATTTCAATTACAAGAAGATCAGATCGATCACAGACTCAGACACAGAACCTATCCAGTCGCAGTTCAAACTATCAATAAACACAGTGCTGAACCTGATTGGAAATCATACTCAACAAGAAATTGATATTATCTTGACAAATAATTTTTATACATACCAGCACCAGAAGAACATATTCGCCCACAACTACCTTAAAATAAAATCAAAACTTACAAGGTTAGGGTATGTCCAGGATGATAAGCTCACAGAAAAAGGGTATTTCACATCCCGAATTTATTGTGATGAGCTCATAATAGGGGAGATATTTGGAACAACTTTCTACGAACATCTTAATGAATATCAATACCTGCTTATCCTCGCATGTCTCTGTTACGAATCAAAAGAGACTGAATTTAAAATACAGTACCCGGACCAGATGATGAGGAGACTTAGAAAATCAATCTACTCCCATGACATCATCAGCGAGGATCAGAGATTTACAAAGATAGAAGCAATGACCGCAATGATATACCCTTGTTTCTATCAAAAGAACATCTTTGATATAATAAAGAATACAAACATACCAGAAGGTGATCTTCTCAGATTCTTCGGCCAGATCCTGGACAGAATAAACCAGATACAAAAAGCAACACCTGACACACGACTCAGGAGCATCCTGGGTAACTGTAAAGATATAATCAGGACCTGCCTAGCAGAAATATCCTAATAACCTAATCTGAATATTTATTTCTTATACATCTCCTGCTTCATAAGGAATAGTGATTATTTTATAAGCTAGCAAATCATAGTCTTTGATTTCATACTCTTAGATTTTCATATTGTTTAGGTCTCTGAAGTAGTACATTTCTTGTTAGTATTTTATTGCAGCTAAATTGAACGAAATATATATAAATCAAATTAATTATTTAAACACAATGCTACTTAGCGAACTGAGTGAAGACAATGTCAATGAAATGATTAAATTAGCTGAGCAGAACAAACTTTCTGTCGTCCAGACAAAACTTGCTGAAATAAGAGATTTAATAAAAACTATCCTTGAAAATGTTGACTGTCTAAGTGATAAGATGAAAAAAAAGATTATTTTCCGTACACATATTGATCTGGCGCAAATTAAGGATGATCTCATCACTATAGATGCACTCGCAAAAATAAGCTATTCAAAAAAAGACCATGTTAGTCAATTATTCATCCTAGGGAAGAAAATAAAAAATTTCCGTGAAAAATATAAAGAGTTCTCGGAAAAGATACTTGAACTGAAACGTGAAAATCCATAAATGTTAATAAGCCAATTAGATGAAAATATTGCATTTGAGTTGATTGACCTTACCAGACGCCATAAACTCAACGCCATAGGTATGAAATTACTTGAACTTCGACTGATTTTAAGGAATATAATCAGTCAAATAGATAAATTGGATAAAAAAAACATCTTAAAATATAAAATTATTACTCGTTTGGAACTTGAACGTTTAAGAGTACATATACAGAAAATGAATACCCTGCTCGACACTGCATCGCCAAGACAGATGACAGTACCTGAATTATTCTATTTGGCTAAAAGAATCAAGCTTTTCATTGATAAATACTCGATTTCTATTGATAAATTAGCAAAATATAAATATTAATATCTTAAATAGTGTAACATGCTTCTCACACAACTTGAAGAATCCAGTGTCGATGAACTGATTGAGTTGACAAAAGAATCAAATATTGAGCAATTGGAGATTAAACTTCTTGAAATCAAGAATGTCGTCAGCATGTTGCTGAATAAATCCAAGCTTCTGACAGAGAAATCTAAGCTTAAAGTTATTATTAAGGCAAGATTAAATCTTGAAGAGATTAAAAAAAAAGTGATCTCATTACATAATATGCTTCAGGTGAACCCGAATAGTAAAACTGTGGCTTCCGAAGTATTTACACTAGTGAAGGATATCAAAGATTTCAGACAGAATAATATAACCATAATCAAAGAAATAAATAAGGCTGTTGCCAATTCAAATATTAATTCTTAAGGACTTATTAAAGACAATCTATTTAAACAACATTTGGTTTCTTAATTAGATGCTTGAGATAAAGAATTTATCTATGGAAATTGAAGGTAAGCACATTCTTAAAGATGTCTCGATAACACTTGAGCAAGGCAAGGTATATGCACTTTTTGGTCCAAATGGTTCTGGAAAATCCACACTTATTAACACAATAATGGGCATATACAAGCAATCAAGCGGTTCAATTGCATATGATAACCATTATCTGGACGACAAACAGATAGACCAGATAACCAGGCTGGGAATCAGTATGGCCTTCCAACACCCACCTGAAATAAGGGGTGTTACACTTCATGACATGATCAATATATGTCTAAAAAGAAAACAGGGTACAGCACTGGATCAAAAGACAAAAGATCTCGTAACCCGCCTAAAACTTGATTCTTTCCTCAAACGGGAAATCAATGTTGACTTCTCTGGTGGTGAGAGAAAACGGGCAGATATGCTGCAGATACTCCTTATGAAGCCTAAGGTTCTGTTGCTTGATGAACCAGATTCAGGAGTTGATATTGAAAGTCTCAAAACAATATGCAAAGAGCTTCAGGATTATATAACTAAAAATAATGCATCAGCTCTGATAATAACACATCAGGGGTATATAATGGATTACATTAAAGTAGATCTGGGCTGTGTTCTATTCAATGGTTCAATTAGGTGTTATAAAGATCCAAGAGAGATAATCAAAGACATATCCACTAAGGGATACGCTGAATGTGTGGATTGTCCAAATTTAACAAAAGACGTTGGAACAAAATAATGAACGATGAAGAAGTCAAGCGGATAATTGAAAAGACCCAAACACTGGGATTAAATAGTGATAAGGATGCGTCTTCTTATATCCTCGCAAATGATGAAGTTCTACTCGAAAAAAATCAAGACGAGGGCCTGGAAATACTTGATATCAGAAATGCACTAAAGAAATATGATTGGCTCAAAGACTATATGTTTAAGCTTATTGACGCAAATAAAGATGAATTCACAAAATCTGCCTATGACAACCTTGGAGGAGGATATTTCATCCGGATTAAGAAGGGCGCTAAGGTCAACATCCCAATAAACTCTTGTCTCCTGATATCAAAAAAAGACTTTGTGCAAAGAGTGCATAATATAATTATAGCAGAAGAAGGATCCACAGCAAACATCCTTACAGGTTGTATGCAGGAGCACAATATGGAACCATACACACATATTGGACTCAGCGAATTTTTCATAGAAAAGGGTGCTTCCCTGAACTTCACAATGATTCACAATTGGGGAAATATGACCAAAGTACGACCCAGAACAAAAGCTGTAGTTAAAGAGGGAGGTTCGTTTGTATCTAATTATATACTGCTTCAGCCAGTAAAGGACATTCAGGCATATCCTATTGTCGATCTGAAGGGAGCAGATTCAAAAGCAGTTTTGACATCTCTTATAAATGGCACATCCGATTCACTGATTGATATTGGATCAGGCATCAATTTGCTAGCTGATAATACGCGTGGTGAAGTAATATCTCGTGTAATCACTCAGGACGAATCAACAGTAATATCACGCAGCATGATTCACGGACAGAACGAAACATCCAAAGCACATCTCGAGTGCCGCGGATTAATTTTGAGCAATAAATCCAGGATACATGCTGTTCCAGAACTGATAGCATCAGCAAACGGAACTGATCTTAGCCACGAAGCAGCAGTCGGAAAGATAGCAGATAAAGAACTTCAGTATCTCATGGCACGTGGCTTGGACAAAGACCAGTCAACATCTGTCATTGTTAGAGGGTTCCTTGACACAAATATCATGGGACTACCTACAGAATTCAAAGAAAAAGTAGACGAAATGATGGATCTTGTCCATGATGGAATGTGAGAAAAGGACAATCCGTCCAATTTTTTTTAAACCGGAACTTTATATATCATTAGCTAATTCTTGGAAACTATAAGTTTTCGGGTGATAAAATGGAAGCATTATATCTAAAAGACTCAAACATTAAAGAATTTGAAGCAACAGTTGAATCAGTAAAAGATGACAAATTCGTAGTACTTGACCAGACAGCATTTTATCCAGAAGGCGGTGGTCAACCATTTGACACAGGTAAAATCATCAGAATTAACGATAATGAAGAATTTCCAGTCATATATGTGGGTAAGTTTGATGGGAAAATCAGTCATCAGATTTCAACCCCTGGACTTAAACCTGGTGATAAAATCAAAGGAATTCTTGACTGGGGGAGGAGGTATACTCTTATGAGATACCATACATGTGCTCACATCATATCAGGTGTCTTTAATAAAGAAGCTGGTGCCCTCATCACAGGGGGTGGATTTACACTTGAGAAAGGAAGAATTGACTTCAACCTCGATGATTTTGACCGCGAAAAGATCTCAGACTATTTTGCATCAGCAAATAAGATCGTTGAAGATGCGCACCCGATAGAAGTATACACACTTCCAAGAGAAGAAGCACTGGAGATGCCTGAAATGTTTAAGCTTAAAAATGTACTTCCACCCTCAGTAGAGAATATTAGGATAGTAGATATCAAGGATTTTGACCGACAGGCTGACGGAGGAACCCATGTATCAAACACTTCTGAAGTGGGCAAAATTGAATTCATTAAAGCTGACAATAAAGGTAAGAACAATAGGAGGGTGTATTTTAAAGTTTCATGATTAAAGTCTGCTCATACAAGTATTAATTTTGGATACACACATTATTAATCTTGGATACCAGCAGTATTAATCTTGGATACCAGCAGTATTAATTTGAGATACCAGCAGTATTAATTTGAGATACCAGTAGATTTTTATTCAGAATACCTGCAAAGATTAATTTAGAATATGTGATGCATATAATGGATCACATTTTTCAGCGATAAATTGGATTCCATTTCGACTTCTCAATATGTCCGGCCACAGGATCCATTATCCCTATTAGTCTTAGCAACCTTGTACAATTGATTACCATAAGGAGTCGGATACACTCTAGTTAGGCAGCCCAGACAGAGATTCTCGCGCGGCATACCGATTGCCTTGATTAGATTACTAATAGTCAAGTACCTCAGTGAATCAGCACCAAGTTCGGCTGCTAGCTGCTTACATTTTTCCTTAATATGTGCATCATCAAGGGGATCATTTATCGCAGAAGGCGCAAATAGCTCAGAAATTGTTGACATATCTATCCCATAAAAACAAGGAGCAACAATCGGTGGACATGCGATTCTCATATGTACTTCTTTAGCTCCACCTACTTCTTTTAGATAGCGAACGATACTCTTGCTAGTATTACCTCTTACAATGGAATCATCGACCAAAATTATTTTTTTACCATTGACAACTTTTCTCAGGACAGTAAATTTATTCCTGATCTTCTCAAACCGATCACTACCTTCAATAAAAGTTCTTCCAACAAACCTATTTCTTACAATACCCTCCATGGAAGGTAACCCAAGTTCGAAAGCCATAGCATCACCAGCAGGTTTACTGCTGTCAGGTACGGGGACAACAATAAAGTCATCATTAACCTTCAAGCTCTCAGTCTGCGCAAGTATCTGGCCCATCCTCGTCCTGGCCATATAAACGGATTTTTTATCCAGTGTTGAACATACATTTGCAAAATAAACATACTCAAACATACAATGAGAAGTCTTTTCGGATTTAGCAAAACATTTTTCAGACACTTTATTTCCATTAACAATAACAATATGCCCTGGTTTGACATCTCTGATATCATGGATCCCAAGATTTAGCAATGCATTTGATTCAGATGCTGCTACAAAAATGCCGTCTAAGTATCCATAGCACAATGGCTTGAATCCATGTGGGTCTCTAGCAAGGATGATATCTCCAAATGCATTCATCATGACACTACTGTATGCACCGTCGAGATCGTCTGCTAATTCTCTGAATATCTTAACATAATCAGGTTTTTCTTCAGTATTGAGTTTCCTTGCAATCATATGCATCAGTACTTCTGTGTCAGTATCACGTGTCAGATGATAATCCTTCTTCTTCAACAAATCATCTTTTAAGACTTTGTAATTCGCAATATTACCATTAAAAGCATATGAGAACCATTTCCATTTTTTGCCATGTCTCCTTTCAAACGGTTGTGCATAAGTCCTGTCATCCGCACCACAAGTAGCATATCTGACATGCCCTATTGCACGTGGACCAGCATGCTTCTTAAGAATTGCTCTGCATTTAGGAGGTCTGCTCGTCCTGAAAACCTCATTTACCGATCCCAGGTTCCTGTATGTCCTGAGTATAAAGTCACGGTCCTTATTAAAAGAAGTCATACCAGCAGAAAGCTGCCCTCTGCTTTGGACATTCAGAAGCAACCTGTAAAGAATCGGGATGACAGTCTCGTGTTTGTTGTCAAGGCTTGCTACTGCGACAATGCCGCACTCCTCTTTTACATCTGCCATATATCCACCATTATTTATTTGAGTATTCCGCCACAGTTCTTTCTCTCATTGCATTAAGAATCTGATCCTTTGCCATGTCAAGTATGCCGAGCGCTTCCTGATCGCTGACGCCTTGTTTCTGGATATTAATATTAAGTTTCTTATTTTCATCTGTCCAGAGAGTTCTTAGCTGAAACAACTTTTGATTGCTATTCATATCGTTTTCTTCAGTCATATTAATCCTTCCTCAAAAATACAGTTATTTCCCTACCTTTCACTTTGAAATCGTTATTGATTTCATATTCATTTGCTGGCCCATTAACTGATATTTTGGTTCCATTTGAACCGACTGTTAGTGATATGTAATCAACATGCTTATTAAGCATTTCGGCAGTATCGTCGTCAGTCTGAATAAATATCTTAACTCCATCGATCTTTGCCATTCCAGCTTTCTTGCGCATCATCTGTACTCTTCTGCAAAGTTCTCTAGCAAAACCCTCTGCTAGAAGATCCTCAGTTTGATGCCTGTTAAGGTAAACAAATCCATCATCAATAACTGCTTCCACAAAAGGCTCCTTGACTTCTCTTTCAAAGATAACATGTTCCTTGACAATCTCAAGATTCTTACCATCAACATCCATGGCATATTTTCCGTTTAGCATGACTTCTCGGTAGATTTTTTGAGGTGATTCAGTCATAAGTTTTGCAATAATCTTAGCACTGACGCCACCAAAGTCAGACTGCAATTTTTCTGAATCCACTTGTAGCTTTGTCACAGCTTTGTTAAAACTGTTTACTGCTCTAACATCTTTCACATTCAGATGCTTGATAAGTAGGTGCCTCAATTCATTTACAGAATCAAGCACAAATGGCTTATATGAAAATACTATGAGTTCTTTGAGAGGCCATCTAACACCTGTTTGCAGCTCCTCCCTAAGTCTTAGGGATTTTGCTATGATTTCCTTGAGGATGTCAAACTTACTCTCAAGATCATCATCAGTTGACACCTCCTCAAGCTCAGGCCATCCAGCAAGGTGGACTGATTCCTCAACAAGTCCAACACTCTCACCAAAAGCCTCCTTGAGATTCTTATACATTTTCTCAGATATTATAGGAGTAATAGGAGCCATAAGCTTAATAGAAGTCATTAAAACCGAGAATATCACACGTGCGACCATCGCTTTTTGCTCAGGAGTGCCCATAGCGACCTTGTCCCTAACAAATTGGATATATGTCCTGCTTAGTTCAAGGAAAAGCTCTTCAACTATCCATGGAGTCTCATTTAGTTGATAATTATTGAAAGCCAAAGTTGCCCTGTCAACAACAGAATTCATCTTTGAAAGAATATATTTCTCCTCAACATCCAGCTCAATATCTGGTTTTACAGACAGATCAATATTTCCATTTGCTACCATATCAATGAGATATTTATGGAGATTCCAAAGTATATTCAGGTTTCTGTTCTTGACTTTCATATCGTCAAAATTATAATTCAAGTCCAAACCCGGATTTGCTCCTCCTATCATATAATACCGCATACTGTCTGATCCATATTCATCGATAATTTCATACGGAGATATAATATTGCCAGTAGACTTGCTCATCTTCCTGCCTTCAGAGTCATTAGTAAAACCATGCATATAGACTGCTTTATAAGGTGCTATTCCTGTTGAGACCGTCGAAAGACACATCAGTGAGTTAAACCACCCTCTGATCTGGTCCTTTCCCTCTAGGATGAGATCTGCTTTTCCAAAGCTTTCCCAAGGTTCTTTACTGCCCGGATATCCTAAAGGAGCCCACCATGCTGCTCCACTATCCATCCAGACATCCAAAACGTCAGGAATTCTGTTCATCTCCTTACCGCACTCACACTTTAACTTCACATTGTCAATATACGGCCTGTGAAGATCTTCAGGGCATGAACCAGTCTTTTCCTTAATCTCTTCAATAGAACACATCATCTCATGCTTGCCACATTCACATTTCCATATTGGGAGGGGGATGCCCCAGAACCTTTGTCTTGAAATGCACCAATCCTGTAGATTATTTAGCCATGAATCAAACCATTTTTCACCGCCCCAGTCAGGCACCCAAGCAATAGATTTATTTTCCTTAACCATATCATCCTTAGATTTTTCTGTTGCAAGGAACCATTGTTCAGTTGCCTTAAATATTACCGGAGAATGACATCTCCAGCAGTGGGCATATTCGTGCTGAACCGGAGTTGAAGCAATGAGAGCACCTCTTTTATCAAGGGCCTCAATAAATTTATCATCGTCCCTCTTTGCACCTAAACCTGCAAATTCACCCATGTCATCTGGAAATATTCCATTTTCATCAAGAGTGTTAAACGGAGGTAATCCATTATTCTGACCAACCGCGAAGTCCTCTGGACCACATCCAGGAGCAGTATGCACTAACCCAGACCCAGAATTGGTATCAACATAATCTTCACTCAGAACCACAGTATGTGCTTTTTTATACTTTTCATCGGCTTCGTCATGGAACTTCACTGTGTCAGCAAAGGGATGCTTGTATTTTGTACCTTCAAGAGCCTTTCCTTTCATCTCTTCAATGATTTCAAACTGTTTCTCAGCAACCCCTTGAATGACAACTCCCGAAAGAGCCTTTGCAATTATCCATGTTTCATCTCCAACCTTAGCTTTAACATAATCAATCTCAGGATGCACCATGACTGCAAGATTGAACGGGATTGTCCATGGAGTAGTAGTCCATATGATTAAAAATTGATTATCCTCTACATCGCTTCCATCTGGATTCTTAATGATGGGCATTTTGACAAATATGCTCTTATCAGTAACATTTTCATATTCAAGTTCATGCTTAGCAAGTGCAGTAGCGCATCTGTAACACCAAGTCATCGCTTTCTTGCCTTCATAAAGATACCCATTTTTATGCGCCTTACCGAGTGCCCACCATGCACCTAAGATATATTCATTTTTAATAGTCATGTATGGGTCATCCCATTTCATCCATACACTCATCCGCTTGAAATCATCAATCATAGGATAAAGTTGCTCTAAGGAAAATCTCTTACACTCTTCAATGAACTTGTCTAGCCCAATCTTCTCAATGATATCAGTTTTATCCTTAAGACCCATTTTTTTTTCTACAGAAACTTCTATAGGAAGACCATGCATATCAAAACCTGGTTGATCCCAGACATCATGACCTGTCATCCTCTTAAATCTGAGAATTGAATCTCTTAATGCCTTTCCCCAAGCGTGGCCAATATGAATCTTCCCACTTGTATATGGAGGACCGTCAATGTAGAAAAAACGCTTTTTGCCTTCATTTTGTTTGACAGATTTGCTGTAGATCTTATTTTCTTCCCAAAATCCCAAAATTTCCGGTTCAATCTCCTTAGGATTATATTGGCCAATTTTCATGTACCTGAGAAATCCTACCAAATTTAAAAAACTATTGATAAAAAATAACCATTTTATGCTAAATTTACACCCTTTTCAGTCAAGCGGATGGTTGCACTTGATACATACATGAGTCCGGGTCTCATCGTCATACCTAGTTGTTTCACCATACTCGATCTTAGAATCACAATGCGGACACTTTGGTTCCAGATACTGCAATGAATCAAAAACATTTATCATATTATCCCCCCGGAAAACATTCGTAGATTTTTCGGTTATACATATATATAAAACTTTTGAATATTTGACTCAGTTTATGTGGTGTATAATGTGGCGGAAAAGAGTACCGGACAAGATTACCACTATGCTATATGCCTCTGGAAAGCAACTTAGAGTACGTATGGCCATTTGATTGCCTTTCCAACAGGGTAAAGTCAACTTAAGTGGGTTAAATGGTTCTTCTTTGCAAAAAGGATTCATCGTTGTGTTTCTCCGTCGATGAATTTGGACATAAATTTTGCTTTTTACAAAGAAGAATTTACTGTAAATAGAGTAATTTACAGTCCAAAAATCTGCTTTGCATATATTTTTTACCCAAACCCACGTTAGGTGACGTTAACTTAACAGCTCATCCAACAGCAAGTTTTATATATTGCCTAAATACCAAAAATTTAGGGTAGCATAATGAGACAATTTTTCAAATCAGATAATATAGTTTTTTATCTACTTATTATATTTACAATTCTTTCCTTCATGATCTTGCAGCCATTTGTGATTGCGGCAGTGTCTGGTATAGTATTTGGCATAATTCTTAAGCCAATATACAAGAAGTTGAATAAGAAAATCAAGAATGAGATTGTTTCATCATTCATCACTACCTTTCTTATGGTAATTA
Source organism: Candidatus Woesearchaeota archaeon (assembly GCA_021734865.1). Lineage (GTDB taxonomy): Archaea > Nanobdellota > Nanobdellia > Woesearchaeales > JAIPIC01 > JAIPIC01. The sequence goes on from JAIPIC010000040.1 coordinate 15,385, forward strand.
TTATTATCTTGCCTTTCATCATAATGCTTAACTCAGTAATTGCTGAAGCAAGACCGCTTGTAACAAATACTCAATTTATTCTGGATTCTGACAGTCTATTCCCAGAAGAATGCTTGGATCAGGATTCGATGACCTGTAAAATACTTGAGAGCGTATTCAAACTTGCCGAAGATGAGAATATTAAGCAATTTGGTGTCCAGATAGTAGAAAAGGCTGGTGGTTTTGTGATACAAATATCATCTTCATTTATACTTTCCCTGCCTGACAGGATATTGCATTTTTTTATAACTCTGTTTGTGATGTTTTTCTATCTTCTGGACGGAGATAAACTATTCAAATCAATATTTAAATGTCTACCCATAGATAAGAAGATTCTATCTACCTTGAGGAATAGTGTCAATGATACAGTATATGGTGTTATTTATGGGTCTCTTGTTATCGCACTCATTCAAGGCGGGCTAGGAGCTCTTGGTTTCTGGATTTTTGGTGTATCAAATTCACCTATTTTATGGGGGTTAGTAATGACATTTGCTGCCTTGATACCCTTTGTTGGAGCAGCTGGAATATGGGGGCCGTTTGGGATAATATCATTAATAATCAATATATCCATTGGTGACAGTTTTGGTATAATTATGTCCATTGCATTTTTGCTTTACAGTTTCTTTGTTGTTAGCACAATAGATAATGTCCTAAAGCCAAAAATAATTGGTGGGAGGGCAAAAATACATCCTGTTTTCGTATTATTGGGTGTGCTTGGTGGGATGAAAGTCATGGGTTTCATGGGAATCATCATTGGTCCGATTATCCTTGGACTATTTGTGACATTGGCAAATATATTCACCAAGACTAATGATATGTGTGAGACATAGGTTTCAATAAAAATATAAACCAAAGCAATAACCAAAATCACATGACTGACAAGATAATAATTCTGGATTTTGGTTCACAATACACACATCTGCTAGCACGGCGGGTGCGTGAACTCAATGTATTCTCTGAAATCCTTCCACCAGAAGTTACAAAAGAGCAGATTGAAGGAGCCAAAGGAATAATCCTTTCAGGCGGGCCTGCAAGTGTATATGATCAAAATTCTCCGACGTGTCCAGATTGGATATTTGAACTCGAAATTCCAATCCTAGGCTTGTGTTACGGCCACCAGTTATTCGCACAAAATCTCGGTGGAGAAGTCTCGGCAGGAACTGTAAAAGAATATGGATTATCTACTTTGGATATATCCCTGGCTGCAATAAACAATGAAAATTCATTATTTACAGGCATAGAAAAGAAACAGATTGTCTGGATGAGCCATGGTGACACAGTATCCAAGCTTCCTAAGGGATTCTATGGGATAGCAAATACATCTGACTGTCAATATGCAGCCATGGAAAACATCGAGAAAAAGCGATATGGACTTCAGTTCCATCCAGAAGTTACCCACACAAAGAATGGGATGTTAATCCTCTCAAATTTTGTTTTAAAAATATGCAAATGCTTACAGGATTGGGACTATGAACACTATGTAAAACAAATTGAAGACGATGTCATCCACAAAGTGGGAGATAAAAACGTATTCCTCCTCGTAAGCGGGGGAGTGGACAGCAGTGTCTGTTTCACATTACTGAATAAACTGCTTGGCAAAGATAGAGTATTTGGTTTGCATGTTGATACAGGGTTAATGCGCAAAAATGAATCAAAGGTTATTGTTGATGATATGCGAAAGATGGGATATGATAATCTCCATGTAGTGGACGCATCATCAAAATTCCTTGCAGCATTACATGGGAAATTTGAACCAGAAGAAAAACGGAAAATCATTGGCAATATGTTTGTCACAGTCCAGCGAGAAGAATTAGATATACAGAATTTTGATCCAGACAAGTGGATGCTCGCACAGGGAACCATATATCCCGACACAATAGAGGCGGGCGGAACAAAAAACTCTGACGTTATTAAGACACACCACAATCGAGTGCCAATTATCGAAAAAATGATTGAGGAAGGCAAAGTCATTGAACCAATCAAAGAGTTATACAAAGATGAAGTTCGTACACTCGGAGAAAGGATAGGGATGGCTCCAGAGCTGATAAATAGACACCCCTTCCCAGGACCAGGCCTTGGAATAAGGATATTATGCACTGAAAAATCTGGCAAAGGACCAGAGATCTCTGAACTAAAAGAAATCGCAAAGAAATCAGGATTCCAAATATCTGTATTAAATATTAAATCCGTCGGTGTCCAGGGTGATAACCGCACATATCGACATCCTGCTGTATTAATGTCTGATAATCCTGACTGGGATAAAATGATAGATCTTAGCACACGAATCACTAACGAAATTCATGATATTAATAGAGTAGTCTATCTATTGAATAAACCAAGTGGTAAGCTATCCGAATATAAGCATTCCGTATATAAGCATTCCGAATTCATGCTTCATCCTGCATATATCATAAAGGATAGAGTTTCCTTATTGCAGGAGGCAGACGATATAGTAAACAAAATAATTATTGACGCAGGGCTTTACGATGAAATCTGGCAAATGCCAGTCTGTCTTATTCCAATTGGAGAAGGAACAAACGAATCAATAGTCTTACGACCAATTGTAAGCAAAGAAGCAATGACTGCAGATGTTTTTAGAATGCCACAAGAAGTCTTAGACAGGATTATTGACGGACTCTCAAAACTTGATGGAATTGACCATATATTCTACGATATAACAAACAAACCACCCGGAACAATCGAGTGGGAGTAAGGTATGGGTGTGTTGTATTAAAGTAAATTATATGAGTAGACTATTTGGGTGAACTATCAATTACAATATATAATTCTGGATAAAGATTGGCTTAGATGACTAATAATTATAATTGAACTAAACCGAATTGTTTGCACTCTTGTATCTTTCAAGTGGTACTTTGTATCCTATTCCTTGATGTAATCTTTCTTCATTGTATAATTTTACAAAATGGTCTAATGCCCATCTCTGTGGCTGAAACTCCATT
>JAIPIC010000041.1 GCA_021734865.1 Candidatus Woesearchaeota archaeon
ACTGAGACTTCGTACGTTTGATAAACAGTATTACCAGCAGCATCAGAGACTTTGACCATTATTGTTGATGTTGAATCATCTGCTAAAGTGATTGCTTGTTCCCATCTGTTGTTGGTTACACCATCATAAGTCATGGCTGACAACACAGAGCCATCCTGGCTGTATTCAACAGTTAAGCTTGCTTCTGATGTTGTTTCATCCTGGGCATCAACATAGATTGTTGGGTTAGATGCAGTCTGTACAGTAGTTGGACCAAATGAACTGATCCTTGGAGCAGTTGTATCAGATGCTGATGTATCTACCTTAAATGACCAAGTTGTTTCAGCAAAGTTACCTGCTGCATCAGCGACATAGACATAGACTGTGTGCCAAGCGTCATCACTAAGTGCTGAGGTTAATCCATTAACACCAACACTTGCACTAGTGGCTGTTACACTAAAATCAGAGGTAACATCAGTTCCATCAATTTTGACAATAACTGAACTAGTATCAACACCAAAAGCATCGCTGTAAGTTATACTAACACCTGGTTTGGTAACTGTCTGTACAGTATTAGGTGATGTAATATCAATTGAAGGTGCTATGATATCCGTTGATGCTGCTGTCTTTGTAAATGTTATATAAGCATCCTCAGCACCCCAAGCATTCATAGCATCCTGTGCTCTGATATGAACTGTGATTGTTTCATCATCAAGAGTTGAGATATCAATGTTTTCTGCTTCGAATGTTTCTGATGCTTCATCAAAAGTACCATCTGAAGCAACAAAAGCTGTCCAGGTTGCTGGGTCGGCAAGATCACAAGTGGTTGGTAGTTTTGTACCATCTTCATCAAGCATACAGTATGTAACATTCTTTACAGTACTAGTAGATGTTGTTGCAAGTCCTGTTAAATTAACCGTTGTTCCTTGAGTTGGATTTTTGTTTACTTCCATACCATGTACAGTTGGACCACCAATTATTGTTAGACCTGTCTGAGCAATCATGGTATTATGAGCTACGGAATTATCTTGAACAGTAGTGATATCAAGCGTATGAGTTCCAGGAAGTACAGCCACTCCAAAAGTCAAATCTACTTTATTATTAGCCACTGTTGCTGTAGTTGGGTTATCATTAAGAGTCTGTATCGTGTAATGCCTCGCTCTTGCTGCACTACCAGCATTATCTGCATTATCGTAGACATCCTCTGTCCATTCAACCCTTACAGTGTTAGTTCCAGTAGCAACAATGCTAAATGGATAAGCTCCTGCACCATCAGTTTCTGCAAGATATCCTGACGTAAGGTCAGCTACTGTATTAGCTGAAGCATCTTTAATAAGAATACTTGCACCGGTCCAAGTTAAATCAATAGATGTAGTGTCAGTATCATAAGCAGACCCTTCAGTGAATACCACATACAGATATTGATCATTCTCAGAATCTACAGCATCATTTGCGTCAATCTTTGCATTGGCGTAATTTGTAACTGCTAGAGAAGTTGGCAAATAGTCAGTTCCAGCATTGTAATTGTTGATTGCAGAGTCATCGATATTTTCAGAGAATGTTACTTTAAGATGGTCAATATAACCATTTGCGGTTACTCCATCATCGCCAATGTCTTTTGTCTCTATTGCTGTTGGTACAGGTGAAGCGCTGTCTGTAATTGTTTCACTATCATCTGGGTTAACTGTGGGATTAGTTCCGTCGGTCCATTCATTTGTAATTCCATTAATTGCTGTGCTTCCTACAGCTGTATTTTTGGTTAATTGTCCAGTCAGTCCCGTTATTGTAACAGTAGCAGCTGAATGTGCTGGATCTGTGAAACTAGCTCCACTTAAGTCAGCGTTCTGACCATCTGGTAGAACAATGGTTCCAAAGTCTCCTGCAACAGGTGGATTGCTACTGTCTGTGTCCAGATTTTCAGACCAGGTAAGAACAACCTTATCAATTAGACCATCATTGTTTGTATCGTAGATATCTAAGTCGTTTATTGCTGGAGCTGCACTATCAGTAAATGATGCTTGAGTTTGTGCGACTTTGGCATTATTAATGTTGGTACCATCAGTTAATGAAAAGCTTCCCTGAGTGCTTATTGCAATATTTCCACTACCTTCATTTGTATCTTCAGCAGTTGATTCAGTTCCTAATGGGACAGTTACACTTGAGACGCTAGTAGTGATAAGATCCGTTGTCAATGCTCCAAAAGCTGCACTGGTAAAATCACCAACATTGGTCAATGATAGGTCACTTGCTCCCAGTACACTGGCACTAGTAACATCCTCTGTGAAGCTTACTACAAAGCGGTCAATCATGCTATCATAATCACTATCTTGGTAAGCAAAATCTGAAATGACAGGTGCTGCATTATCAGTAAAAGAAGCCTGAGTTTGGGCTTCAGTATCGCTATTAGTATTTGTACCATCTGTCAAGGAGAAAGCATTCTGAGAACTGATTGCTAATGAACCAGAATCTTTGGTATCCTGAGCAGTGGATTCAGTACCTAGTACAACTGTAACACTTGAAACACCACTAGTTATTAAATCGGTATTATCTGTACCAAATGCTGCACTGGTAAAATCATCTACATTTGTCAATGAAAGGTCATTTGCAGCTAAGACACTTGCTGCATCTAGAGTCTCAGTGAAACTTGCAACAAACCTGTCAATCTTACCATCTCCATCATTATCTTGGTATGCAAAATCTGAGATGACAGGTGCTGCACTATCAGTAAAAGAAGCCTGAGTTTGGGCTTCAGTATCGCTATTAGTATTTGTACCATCTGTCAAGGAGAAAGCATTCTGAGAACTGATTGCTAATGAACCAGAATCTTTGGTGTCCTGAGCAGTGGATTCAGTACCTAGTACAACTGTAACACTTGAAACACCACTTGTTATTAGATCAGTATTATCTGTACCAAATGCTGCACTGGTAAAATCATCTACATTTGTCAATGAAAGGTCATTTGCAGCTAAGACACTTGCTGCATCTAGAGTTTCAGTGAAACTTGCAACAAACCTATCAATCTTACCATCACCATCATTATCTTGGTAAGCAAAATCTGAAATGACAGGTGCTGCACTATCAGTAAAAGAAGCCTGACCCTGTGCTCCTGTAACGCTATTAGTATTAGTACCATCTGTTAAGGAAAAAGTATTCTGAGAACTGATTGCAATCAGTCCGGTCCCTTCCTTAGTGTCCTGAGCAATGGATTCAGTTCCCAAAGATATTGTGGTACTGGTAACTGAATCAGTGATTAAATCAGTTGCATCAGTACCAAATGCTGCACTGGTAAAATCACCAACATTTGTAAATGCCAAATCATTAGCCTTTAAGACGCTTGCCGAGGTTACTGTTTCAGTATATGTTGCAGTAATCCGATCAATCCTACCATCACCATCATTATCTAGGTATGCAAAGTCCGATATTACTGGAGCTGCGCCATCAATAAAAGTAGCTCCGGATTGAGCTGCAAGAACGCTGTTCTGATTGGCTCCGTCTGTTAAGGAAAAGGTATTCTGTGTAGTAATCTCAATGTTTCCTGAGTTCTCTTTTGTATCCTTAACCGTTGCTTCATTTCCGAGCACAACTGTTACTGATGCTACTGAACTAGTTATCAAATCAGTTGAATCACTACCAATTACTGCACCTGTAAAGTCACCTACATTTGATAATGTTAAATCGTTAGCTTTTAGAATACTAGCTGAACTTACAGTCTCACTGAAAGTTGCTAAAAATCGGTCTATCTTTCCGTTTCCATCATTATCTTGATAGGTAAAACTAGAAATAACTGGAGCTGCGCTATCAGTTACAGCTTCATTTGCTGTACCATATGTAGCATGTGGTGCATTTGAACTTCCATCAACCCATTTAGTTGAGAGATCTCCAGAGATTGCAGTTGATGCACTTGCCGTATTCTTGGTAGTCTGACCAGTGATACCAGTAATAGTAATACTATTTGAAGTAGCACCTGGATCCGTAAAGCTTGCTGAAGTAAATACTGCTGATGAACCATCAGGCAAAGCCAAGGTTCCAAAATCTGCTCCAACTGGCGTAGCACTATCATCAGTATCTATTGTTTCTGACCAAGTTGCAATAACCTTGTCAATTAAACCGTCTCCAGAAGTATCTTCAATTTCCAGGTTAGTTATTATTGGTTTTGCACTATCACTAAATGTTGCTTGTTCCTGATTCTCGATATCAGCATTTGTATTTGTTCCATCTGTAAGAGAGAAACTGTTTTGAGACATAATTGCCAAAGCACTTGCATCATCTCTTGTATCGACTGCTGTTGATTCAGTTCCAAGCACAATTGTTGTTGTTGTGGAATCACTGGTTATCAAATCAGTAGCATCATTTCCAAATGCAATGCTTGTAAAATGTCCAACATTAGTTATTAAAAGATCATTTGCTGACAGGACGCTTGCTCCAGTTACCTGTTCTGAATAGGTAACCACAAACTGATCTACTTTTCCATCACCGTCATTGTCCTGATATGCAAAATCCTTGATTACAGGTTCTGCACTATCAGTAAAAGTAGCTTGTGTTTGTGCTCCCAATACACTATTTGTGTTTCCAGATGCATCCTGAAGTGAGTAACTATTGTAAGTACTAATTGCAATATTACCAGAATTCTCTTCAGTGTCTACGGCACTTGCTTCTGTGATCAGGTTAATTGTAACACTTGCAACAGAACTTCCAATAAAATCATTTGATACTGTTCCAAATGCAGCACCTGTGAAATCTCCCACATTTGTAAATTCCAAATCATTATATCCCATAGTACTTGCACCAACAACAGTTTCACTGAAGCTTACAATTACTCTGTCAATCTTACCATCACCATCATTATCTTCGTATGCGAAGTCTGTAATGGTTGGTTTTATACCATCAGCAATATTAGGTGAAGCACCGGAAGCTAACTCATTATTAGCTGATGAAGCATCTACTAAGTTTCCACCACCATTAGTATAAGTTATTGTTGCGTCAGGATTCTCTGAAACAAAAGCTGAAGATAAAGTCAAAACCATAGTATTAGAAGCATCAGCAGGATCGGAGTTTGCAGTAATAGTCCTACCGCCAGCATCAGTGCCAGTAACAGTCCAGCCAGTACCATCAGTTGTTGTTGCATCAACATTTTCTGAGAATGTTATGGTTAATTTATCTAATCCAACACCATTTTCACCAGTCACAACAGAGCTGATTGTTGGAGCAATACCATCACTTGGAGTTTTATCATAAGTTGCAGTGCCGTCCCCAGTAACACTGTTGCCAGCAAGATCACTTACAGATTGAGTATTGATAAGAGTTACAACAGGAGTTGCATCAGTAGCAATAGGAGTTCCTAAAGTTAAAGTAACTACACCTGAGCTTTCAGCGACACCACTAACGGAATTACTAGCAACACTAAAATCACCGGTTGCAATAGTTGCTACATCTAAATCTTCACTGAAGGTAACGTCAATTGTTGTTGTTGATTTTGTTTGAGCAGAATCCATGGTTGGAGCAGTTGTATCATAAGTAACCCCCGTATTAGTAATAGTAGTTGCTGCATTTGTTGCAGCATCAGAACCGTCATATGTAACTGTATATACGGATCCATCTACTAAAGCATTTGCCCAATTTACACAAGCGTTTGCATCAGTAGCTAGAGCTAAGTCTGTATGAGCACCTGTACTCAAAGCTGTTCCTTGCAAAGTACATGTGTGCGGGGAATTTGAATCTGCAGTACCACTAGTTCTTGTAAATACAATGGCTCCTGAAGACACAGCTTCACTTAAAGTATAACTTACCTGTTGAGTTTTAATAAAAGCATTTGTTGCAGGTGCAGTTGATGAAATTGTAGGTGATTGTCCATCAGTTATTTCAGTAGAAGCAGCATGACCAACAACAGCATTTGTATCAGTGGAATCTGATACTGCAAGTGCATCCAAATATAATCCTTCAGCTGCACTATATGAAGAAGCTGAATTAGAAAAAGGAGTAGAGCCAAAATCAACGGTAATTTTCCATGCTGACGCATCAGTCACGACACACGATAACCCATCTAGAGGTCCTGACGCACCATCTCCTACATCAATATGGACCTTTGTTCCATCACAAGAAGCTATATCAGCTCCTGGATCAACAAATGTAATTTCAATAGTGTTTGAATCAAGTATTTTAGTCGAAGCAACAACTATGTTCTCCGCACCCCATACATTACCAGCAATCAATCCAATCATTAATACAAATAGAACCATTAAAGTTATTTTTTTCATAATATCACCCTTTTTAATCATTGTAGTACACCATCTATTACCATTAGTAATTCACTCCCCACCCCAATTTGATAATAAATATTTACTCTGTAAATATCTATTTATAAATCTAATATTGAAACATAGATATCACTGTAACTATCCTTACGTAAGAAATCTTAGTGATTTATAAATCTATTTAGAGGGCAATTCAACAATTTTTATGTCAGTATATTAAAACCTAAACAGGATATACAAATTACTAAAACAAAAATATGTTATTCATATCTTAATGCATCAACTGGATCAAGTTTAGATGCCTGCCATGCAGGGATGAATCCAGCTATGAGTCCTGCTGCTACTGAGACTGTCAATGCGATAATCACAGAATCTAATGTTACGAGAGTTCCTGATCTTGCAAATGGCATCGATCCCATAAACATAGGTATGACTGTTGAGAATATTGTTCCAACAAGGACTCCAAGTATTCCTCCTACAAGTCCGATGAATGCAGCATTTAGCATAAAAATCGACAAGATGTCCGAATTTCTTGCTCCTATTGCTTTCATAATTCCAATCTCTTTTGTTTTCTCTATAACTGATGTGAACATTGTATTGGCAACACCTACAGCACCGACGATAAGAGATACTGCTGCTATTGCGGTGAGGAAGAGGTTCATCGAGCTCATCATCTCGCTTCTCGTCTCGTTTATCTGTGCGTTTGATGTTATTGAGAAATCACGGTCTTTTTCTGTGACGTGTCTAGAAAGCATGAGTTTATGCTCTATCTTATCTATCATCGCATCAAGGTTATTCTCATCTTTTACTTTTATGACGATCGAGTCGTAGACATCTCGTTCTTTGTCTTCAAGAATAGAGTATGCTGTCTGCAGGGGCATATAGATTGAGGTGGACGTATCATCTAATATTCCAACTACACGAAATGATGACCCTTCGATCGTCAGCAGCTTGTTTAGTAAGACTGGGTCGTCAAAATAATCTGACGCAAGCCTTCCTCCGATGACAACCACATTCTGGTCAGCCGAGTCAAGCATGCGTCCATCTGCTATTTCATTGGTTGTTACGTGCGACCATACTTTTTGATCGACTCCTGTAACACTTACTGTACCATCAGAACCCATGTAAACAACATCTGCGTTTCCACGAATGTTTGTGTCGATGTATGCAATATCCGATATGCCTTTTAGCACCTGAAGGTCTGTTCTTGTAAGATCATCGTCTGAATTAGCACTACTTGAATCTCTTGGCCTGAAATGACCTCCCCAACCTGCACTTCTCGAATATCCCGCTGAGAGTGTGAGGATGTCACCACCTAAATTGCCAAACTGGTCATTGACGCTTGCTTGCATCCCTGAGCCTAACGACATGATGGCTACGACTGAGCCAACCCCGATGACTATCCCAATGATGGTGAGCCAACTTCTCAGCTTTGCATGGATGACCATGTTAAAGGCGTGCTTTAAGCACTTCAATATGTTCATTTTTTATCCTCAGGTTTTATCAATTGCTCTTTCATGTCTTCTTCTTTATAGGTCTGGTTTTATAATACTTGTATCCAACGATTGCGACTATAAAGATGACGATACCGGCGATTCCCCAGATATAACTATTATTAGACTGGGTTGTTCTTGTCCTGTTGAATGATTCTGTTGCTGTCGGTGAGGTAGCTGTCCTGCTGCCAAATGCAGACGTATTCATGTTATTAAGCTCTACGTCTTTCATTACGGTCTGCCTAATTCCCATCGTGTCAGTATATGCTATCTGGAGATTCAATGTTTGGATTGTACCGCCAAGTTCAAAGCTTGCGACTGTGTAATCGCCATTATTAAGGTTGCCAATGATCGATGATTTCGAGCCTGTGACTCTGACTCCTTTCTGATCAGGTACACTTACTGTTACTGAGTATGCTGGATTGCTTCCGACATTTGCTATGGAAAATGATGTCTCTGTTCCAGATGTATCTGAAAACGATACTTCAAAATCTGTTTTGCCTCCTATATATACTCCTGCGATTGTCGATATCTGTTTTGGTGTACCATTTATTGGGTCGTCGTAGTTGAGATACAGGTTAAGCTTGTATAATCCTGGGTCCATATTTGTGTCTGCAATAACTGAGTATTGTATCTCTACACTATCTCCAACATCCAGATTCTTTATGTATCTAGTGTTATCCGATCCAACAGGGAGCACTGCATTATCAGTGTTTTCCCATCTAAAAGACAGATCGCTGAGAGGTGCATTACCGACATTATTGATAATGAACATGAGATCGGATTCCTGGCCTGGTATTAAGGTGGTCTTGTCTATGTGAATGACTTCGACACTTTCCTTGCTCTTAAGGTCCACCAAGAATGTCTTTGTTATGGTCGCTCCGTTGAGCAACTGCTTGACCTTGAGTTCATATGTGCCTTTTGAAGCGCTCTGGTCGATTTTAAGCTTATACTTGATTATCTTCATATCTTCATCTTCCTGATACGAATCTATCCTTGAGATTACCTGTGTGGCGTTCTGCCCAGGCACAAGCGTGAATGGGTATTCAGGGGCCAATTCTATCACTACATTATCTGCAGGCTGACCTCCTGAGTTTTCTATGCCTATCCTTACTTCTACTTCACCTCCTGCGCTTGCAGGGTCAGGATCCTGATTTACCAATGTCAACGAGAGCACTGATGAATCTCCTATCACTGCATGCGTGAATGTACAGGCTAAACTCAAGATTATTAATAATACGATTGCTTTATTCATTTTTATCCTCCTTTTATGATGTGTCCATCTTTCAATTCAATTTGCCTCTTAGCATATTTTGCCAAGTTAAGATCATGTGTGACCATTATGATTGTCTTTCCGCTTTTCCATAGATTGTGCAGAATCTTCAATACATCCCTTCCAGTCTTGCTGTCTAGCGCTCCGGTAGGTTCATCCGCTAGGATGATTTCCGGTTCTGGAGCCAAGGCTCTTGCTATCGACACTCGCTGCTGCTGTCCTCCGGAAAGCTGGCTTGGCAGATGGTGGGTTTTATCGCCAAGGTCAACCATCTCCAGCACTTTATTTGCTTGTTTTCTTGCTTGAGCGTCATTCATCTCCTGGAGTTCCAGAGGAAGCAGTACATTGTCAAATGCTGTCATACTGGGTATGAGATTATATTGTTGAAATATGAACCCTATAGTATGTCCCCTCAGGACTGCTAAGTTTGAGTCTGATAGTCTTGAGATATCCTGTCCTTTGAGCCTGACAATTCCTTTTGTGGGTTTGTCGAGACAGCCGACAATGTTCATCATGGTCGATTTACCGCTGCCAGACTGTCCGACTATAGCCACAAACTCCCCTTGGGTAATCTCGAGGGTGATACCTCTAAGGGCAGGAACCTGAACTTCTCCCATCTGATATATCTTGTATACATCCTGAAGCTTGACTAATGTCATATTTCAAATCCATATAGAATTAGTTTATAAAACATATGGAAGATACCTCTATTTTATTTTCAGTGCCTCTAGATTATCCTTGATTATTCCTCCTTGCGACCAATTATTGTATCTTCCGTCGTCTATCACTAGCTTGTTGAGGTTCTGCATTAGATAGTATTTATCAGACATCGAGATCTCTTTGAATACCCTTACTAGTAATGGATGGTTCTTGAATTTTGCATTGATATTGATCTCTTTTAGAGCTCTTTTGATGAGTCTGTTTTTGACTTTTGGTGTTTTCGTGCGGCATGTGTCTCTTTGCTTTGGTGCGCATATATTATGGCATTCGCGGTCTCTTTTTTCAAGGACTCTAAGTCCGTAATATCCTACGAAGTTTGGCATCTTGTAAAGATATGATACTGCGCATGATGTAGATGTGAACAATGCTGCTTTTGGGTTGATGTTTTTGAATATGTTGACTACTTCAGGGATGTTTTTTTCGTTGTCCTGACGTTTACCTGACCATGGCTGGTCAAAGGGCAGCGGTAGGTTTCGCTTTTTTGTGTTTTGGAAAATTTCTTCTGTAAAGTACAGGCCGCTCATCACGACCGCGTCTATTGATTTCTTTGTCTCTTTTGCGACTCTTTCGACTTTCTTGTGGAATGGTTCGTCTTTGTCATCCATCCAAGCTCTGACTATAGGCCTGTAATAAAGGATTGTGGGTATACCGTAGTCATGGGCTTCTTTTAGTAGTCGGACTCGCTTTTTGCCTGATACTTTTTCTATAGATTTATTTTTGTATCCTACATAGGAGACCAGTAAAGATGGTTTGAGGTGTTTTAGCTTTCTTAATGTTTTGAGGGTCTTGTTGCCAAATAGGTATTTGTCATCTGGGTAGATCTTTGTGATTATCGATACAGGGTTCTTGTATTTCCTCTGGTCAAGTTCTGTGAGCAGGGTTTTTACGTCATTGAGATTTGGTTTGAGGAAAGGGTCTGTTGCGTTTCCGATTACCAATGGTTGGCGTTTTGAGACGTACTTATGGTTGTCTATCTGGTTTATGAGGCTGTCTATTGAGTATCTCTTGTCTGTGTTGTTTGGGTCGTATTCGATATCTTTTAGCTGTATGCAGTAGACACATCCGTTCGGACAGCCCATCCCGTAGTTGATGTGTGTCCATTTCTGATCGAGACGGATTGACTGGAATGCTCTGGATGCCATCAATAATTTTAGTTGTGAATTGTTTAAAAGTGTAAGTTGATAGAAATTGAAAATATTTCAGATTCTAGCTAAGAATTCTTAGCTTGACATTTTCAAATCTCTTTTAATAATTTTATTTAGAAGTCCAGGTCCAATATTTTCCCCAGAATGTACAGGTCTTATTTTCATTCTTCCATCGGGATGTTTAAGAACATTATGGCTACCTGTTGTACGAGCATGAATAAAACCAAATGATATGACTATATTGACTAGCTTATTTCCTGATAAGATTGGTAATTTCATAGTTCAACATATTGAACACCTATAAAATCTCCTTTTATCTGGTTATCTTCCTTAAGATATGCTCTTATTGCTTCTTTTGTCCTATCAAGCAATTCGTCGATAGTCTTAGCCTGTGTATGGCATCCTGGCATCCCTGGAACTTCTGATACATACCATCCTTCAGAGTCTTATTCGATAAGAACTGGATATTTCATTAGGTGTGAGTATTCTTTTTTGTATTTAATACTAACGCTCATGAATATTCATTTTGATAAATTGTTTAAAAGGATGATTGAGAATTATATGGAAGATATTCGGGTGTTGTTTGCCATATGCAGAAAGATATATAATAATGATTACTAAATAAATGAATATATTATTTATCTGCAATCAAAATCGCAGTAAGACAGCTGAACGTTTAATTCAAGATTCAGCGTCTGCAGGCTTATATTATGAAAAGCCTGTTACTAGAGATTAATTAGAACGATCTGATTTAATAATCGTAATGGTAGATAAACAAAGGAATGAAATTGGCACAAGGTTTCCAGATCTCTACCTTAAGAAAAAAATTGTATCTTTTGATATTCCTAATATATACAATTATGGAGACACTCAACTTATCGAGATTCTTAAGAATAAAATCATAGAAATTCAAGTATGACCCAGTTTTCTAAGAAGTAATTTTATACCATCTATTGTTTTCTGTTGAGTTTTTTTGTCTGACATCCTAACAAATTTAATGATGAGATTTTCCAATTCTGGTATTGATAAGAATTTGACTTTGTATGCATCTGTAATGAAATAAAGCCTGGATGATTTGTATTTGATCTCTTTTATTGCTATATCGCTAATGTTTCCAACCAGTTTTCCTTTCTTTGGGTTTTCTTCTAAAGTTTTCATCAAACCAAAGACAGAGACTGACTCTTCCTTGAATCTCTTATTTATTTCCCGGGAAAGCCTTTTTGTGATTACTACTTTTGCCATCTGTTTTTTGCTTCTTTAATGGCTTGGTCTATTGGGATGGAATCAGTCGTGTCCATCAGAATATCCTGGACCATCTTATCTTTTGCTTTGTCAATTAACCTTCTGATGATTAACTCATAGGTCTCTCCTTTTATTCCAAATTCTCTGAGTTCTTCCTTCATATCTTTTGGTATTGATATTGTTGTGTTCATAACAGTTATAACGATTATAACTGTTATATATATTTAATGGATTTTTGAATGTTCTTGATGCCATTAATTGGTTTTAATAAGTGTGATTTGGAAAAAGCTGGAAGAATTTCAGGAGAGGTTTTAATTCGTCCATAGATTTATTAAGAATATGAGATTTAATTTCTAGATGAGAAGATATTTAATACTAGCACTAATCATCCTAATGGGTTGTTCAACTGCCAAGACAGACAATTATCAGGACACTACTGTAGATGCAATCATGTCTAATAAAGTATCTAAGTGTGATAATCTTGATTCAAGAGATCTGGTTCTAACTTGTTATGTTGCTTATGCATCTGCAAAAGAAGATATTTCTGTATGTGAGAAGATTGATGAGAGCAGTGTATGTAGAAATCGGTACAATGATTTGATGGAATGATTATTTATAAATATTCTTTCTATGACTTATTTTTATTACAAGGACACACAATTCGTTTTTATTTAAGTCCACAATAATCCTATAGTTTCCAACCCTAAATTTATAACTTGTTTCTCCAACAAGTCGTACTAAATAAGCTTCTGGTCTTATTCTAAGCTTATCCAATGCATTTACAATTCTATCTCTGTCTTTTAATTCAAGCTTATCAAGAAATTTTTCTACACTTTTCGCCAAGTATATTTCATACATCTAGAGACCTGTATTTTTTCTTTAAATTGGATAATTTAATAAAATTACCCTCCTTGATCTCTTTTCTTGCTTTAGCAATATCCTTTTTTGTTTGTTCAGATAATTCTTTAGTGTCTTCGATCACATTCCATATAACTTCCTCATAAGTCTCTCTAGAAAAAAGTTTCATTTTGTTAAGTTCTTGTTGCAAATCTTGACTAATTTGAATTGTTGTCATAGTACATTATAATTCGCTATAGTATATAAATGTATCTTTAATATGACATAATTGTAGTATTTCTTCAATTGATATAGCCCAATTTAAAATATATGCAATTATGCTATATAACAAAAATTGCCGTTCGCCCTGACCCCAAGCTAAAGCATGGGGTACAATAAAAATGTAAAGCATTTTTGTGTACAAGAAAAGCTTTGCTTTTCTCCGTATTAAAGAGCTCACAATCCATAGGCAATTTTTGGTAACAGAAAACTGCACATACGAGTATGGACTCGTGTGAGCAGTTTTTGGAACTGATAATCGCAATTATCAGTACAGAAAAATGGTACATTTTTTGTACAAGAAATGCATATGCATTTCTTTGTATTGAAAGTCTCGCTTGCGAGGGTTTCATCGGGATTCAAATACCCCGCACTTTAGTGCGAGATTTTCAATAATAAACTATTTAAGAAATCAAACAACGCCTTCCAGATACTTCAGTACCTTCTCGACGTTCTCCTCAACTCCATTTTTCTCTGTATCAAGTGTGATTTCTGCATTCTTTGGTTCTTCGAAAGGATCACTTACGCCGGTAAAATCTTTGATCTCGCCTTTTTGGGCTTTCTCATACAGTCCTTTGTCATCTCGTTTTTTGCATGTTTCAACTGATGCATCTAGAAATACTTCTATGAATGTTGAGTCTTTTTCTAATTCTGACCTGATTTTGGATCTTATTGATTCATATGGTGTGATAAATGATGATAGGACAATAACTCCATTCCTAGCAAGCATTTTTGCCATAAATGTTGCTCTATCCAAGTTTTTCTCTCGATCTTCTTTTGAGAAGCCAAGATCTTTTCCTAGTACTGTTCTTAGGACCTTGCTTTGCAATCTCTCGGTCTTAAATCCCTTTTCTTTCAGACGATCAGCAACTGCATTTGCTATAGTGGTTTTTCCTGAGAAAGGTAACCCAGTAAACCATAATACAACACCTTTTTGGGATATATAATCCTCTAGGACTTTCTCTGCACCTGGTGCCATCAATTCTTTCCATGAATCATCTTTTTTATCGATTCTAGCCCTTATTTCAGTTGCTGAGTACTCTTTTATCCAGTTAGGTACTTCAATCTCATTTATTTCGTACCCAACACCACGTCCGTAATTGATGCTTTCCATGTCATCAATTATCATGACTTTGGCATCTACTTTTTTCTTGGCCATAGTGGCTTCAATCATCCGCTTTCTAAGTCTAGCAGGATATATATCATAGTGAGTATCTCTTACCATTATCAGTAAAGGTACGTTTTGATCTATCTTCTTCTGCATGATCGCAAGATGCCCTTTATGGAATGGGCAAAATCGTCCTACAAATATTGCTCTTTTCATTGTATCATCTCCCTAAAAACCTTAACAAATTCCTTGGCACGTTTAAGAGAAGTCGTTGCCTTGGATCTTTTAATATCATCAGTAGTCTCGTATTGATATGAGGCTCTTTTAGCCCTTTCATATTCGTAATTGTCAAGCAATGCGGATTTTTCCATCTCTTCATCAAATTCGTCAAAATACCTTGACTCCAGCTCGTCTCTGGCCAGGACTATCAGGCAATCACTTACGACCTTATGAACAATCTGATGCTGCGTCTTATATCCTTTCTTATGCAGATAAGCATTGGCAATGTAAAACATCGAGTAATAAGAAGAGACAGTTACCCATAATGGTGATATTTCAAGAAGAGCGTCAGAAACACTAAGACTTTCAATGGAATTCTGAACATACCTGTCAAAAATAACCTGAGAACATTCCTCCTTCCTAACAAGACCGTCCCGGATATAACTGTCAAAGTTACTCTTAGCTTCCATAATACGCTTCTCATCCATATTGCATCAACCTGTAAAATGGTTCAATACCATGTAAAATAACCCCATGGTTCATTATCTCATGCCCTACATTCTTCTGCTTGCTGCTAACCATAGATGTAAAATCCCTGCAACTGAAATTATGAAGTTCAATCTTGGGATGAATCCTTAATCTTGACACTATTTCAGGACTGGATTCAATAAGACAGATATCTATATCAGAGTGTTTAGTATGGTTGCCTTTTGCGTAGGACCCAAAGAGGATAGCAGAAAAAAATGGATTTTTTACTTCCTCAATATCCTTAAGGATTAATGCTATATACCTAGATACCCTTTCTTTCCTGTAATTCTCGACTATGAAACTATCCGTTGTCAGAACAGGAGAAAAACTAATATAGCTTGAATTGGACTTTTTATCTATACTTACTGAATCTGATATTGTCTGGACAGCATCATAAACATTCTTGTAGTCTTTTTGCACAATATCAGAGATAGCTTTAATTGTGACGGGCTTGCCCTTGTTCTCAATCAGATATAATAGAATTTCATGCTTTAAGTTCATTTTTTCACCATAAACCTATGGTATTTAATACCCTCCATTATAAATCTAACTGATATACCTCTTTAAGATAATGTATAACTTGTTTTACACATTCTTCAATTGATGATTTATCGGTTTTAAGTTCAATCTCTGGGTTTTTTGGCTCTTCGTAAGGGTCAGATATTCCTGTGAAATTTTTAATTTCCCCGGCACGTGCTTTTTTATATAATCCTTTCACGTCTCTTGCTTCACATACTTCTAGTGGAGCATTGACATATATTTCAATGAAATTTGTTACTGAATCTCTTACTTCTTTTCTAATATCTTCATACGGAGATATAAATGAAGCTATGATTCCAACTTTATTCCTGCTTAATAATTTTGCAACGAATGCAATTCTTCGAATGTTTTCATCCCTGTCTTCTTTTGAAAATCCCAAATCTCTGGTTAAATGTTCTCTAACCTCATCTCCGTCGAGTTGTTCGATAGGAATATTTTTTTTAAGAAGTTCTTCCTTAACTCTGTCAGCTATTGTTGACTTTCCTGACCCTGAAAGGCCTGTAAACCATAACACAAATCCTTTATTCATTTATTGCACCTAATATCATTTTTTTATTTGAATTACATCCGATGAATCCATTCATCATTTTATGTTCTTCTATCGAATATTGTGGTTCATTGCCCTGTTTGTCAAAGACTAATCCTCCTGCTTCTTTAAGGATTATTTGAGGAGCACAGCAGTCCCAGAGTCCAAGTTTGTTTGTTGTGTAAATGCAGACTTCAGCTTTGCCTTCTGCTATAGCACCATATTTAACTCCAACTGAACCCATTTTTATGAAGTTAGTTATTCCTATATTTTTTGCTATATTTTGATCTCTCTCTCGAAAATGATTTCTAGAGATTACCATTTTCATGTCAGCAGGGTTTGATATTTCTGATACTTTTATTTTCTCATTATTTAGAAAAGTTCCTTTTCCTTCAACTGCATAATACAATTTTTCTAACGAGGGTGCATAAACAATGCCAAATATTGGTTTTCCCTTATTGACCAATGCTACCATTATACTAAATTCATCTGTCTTTTGTATAAAATCATATGTACCGTCTAATGGGTCTATCACCCAAAAAGTATCTTTTGAGCCCTGATGTCCTGTTTCTTCACTTAAGATTCCATATCCAGTCTTGTTTAGTGCTTTAATTAGAATCTCATTAGAAGCATTATCTGCTTCTGTTATCGGTGACTTATCATCTTTGGTGCTGACAGAGAAATCTTTATCATAGATTTCCATAATAGCTTCTCCAGCTTCCTGGATAGCATCCATTGCGATGTCAAATTTCAAAGATAAAACCACCAATATTACTCACCTAATAATTAGAATATTATTTAAATATGAAGTTCTATTTCAAGAACTTAAAGTCAGAATACTTCTTGACAGGCACATCCAATTTCTCTTCAATCTTTTCTCTAAGGTTTTCAGTTCCTTCAACTACCAAAGGGTTGTCTTCACCGACCATTGCTTCTCTGACTTTCATCAAATCATCATGTATTTTCATAATAAGTAAGGCAATTGCACATCTATTTAAAAGTTGTGCTATCATGCCGCAAGAATTAACTTAATGATCGGGACTACTCCATCAATTACAAATTGTACTCCAATCACAAGAACAATAAGACCCATAATCCTGCCCACTATCCTTCGTCCGATTGATCCCATTCTTTCATCGAGAATGTCTGCCCTGGACAAGACTACATACGAAACGAAGCATACTGCCGCAATTGCAAGGATTACTATCACTTTATCGATGATTGCCAGAGAATTACCCATCAGTACAATTGATGTCGTGATTGCACCAGGACCAGATAGCATGGGAATAGCCATAGGTATTATTGATACGTCCTCCTTATCAATAGCTTCCTGTTTTTCTTCATCTGTATGGAGTTTCTCCCTTCTTGTATTGATCATACTGTATCCAATACCACTGATAATAATGCCTCCGGCAATCATGAATGCATTTATCGTAATACCAAAAAACCTCAGGATATAATTTCCCAAGACTGCAAAGACCAGTAGCACAAAAAAAGCACATAATGCTGCTTTCTTAGACATATACTTTCTATTAACTTTGGATTCTCCTTCGGTTATGGTCAGAAAAAATGATGCTGAACTGAATGGGTTTACGATTGTAAAGATGGCTGAGAATGCCAAACCAAAATGAGTAAGCAGTGGGTAAATATCCATTAACTGTAATCTTAAGTGCAGAGCTATATATACTTATTGAAAATATAGGGTGTGGGACATAAACAAATAATCAATCTTTAATGATAATTACAAATGCTCTTTTCCCAATATCTTTTTTCTGAACAAGAATCTTCGCACCGTTTCCATGCGGAACAACTTTTCTTTCAAATATTTCTTGAACATT
>JAIPIC010000042.1 GCA_021734865.1 Candidatus Woesearchaeota archaeon
CTGTCAAGAGAATCAAAAGCTTTTTTTAGGAAAGTGATTATTTGTTTCATGGTGTTTTATAGCAAAAACAACCATGATGTACTCCTATGTGCTTTTTTCTGAGCACTTAGGAGTAATCATTTTCCTAGCGGAGATACTGATTAGATATAGATCTGAGCAAGTTATCAAAAAGAATTTCAATTGATTGACAAACGATGTTATCTTAAAATTTCATGTGCTTGTAGAATCTATTGCACTTCTTAGTTACTTCCATCCCATGAGTTTTTCTGTTTCTGGAATATACATTGGCTTTGGAAAGAATTTCAAGTGCATAATCCCTATCACCAGTCATGGCGCCTTCAAGAGGAACTATCAATTCGTTATAAAGAAAGCGAGTTGCTTCATTTGGTGCTATTACTGTCCCAGTCGGCTTTTTATTGATAACATTGTGTTCTAAAAGGAATTCAATAAAATCCTGACGAGGTTTCCATCCAGGGTAAAGATCAGAAAAATATTTGTAATCGATAACATCATTTGGTTCATAAGTTTCATTTATTGCAGCAAGTCGTGGAAAGTATTTTCTTCCATCTTTTGCTTTTGCAGATAGGCCTTCCATGTCTTGAATACCTTGAAATTCATATAACCTGACATTTGTGTTTGTACCGTTTTCTTTAATATCCAACAACCCCTGTTTATCAAGATAATCACAATGCCTTCTAATTTTTGTAGTTGAGGTTATAATGCCAATTTGCTTCAGGTGTAATCTCAGATCAGAAACAGATATTTCACCCAGCGATGCTCTTTTAAACGTTTCCACCCTGTTCATAGCCGCTGGAACTGTCGGTGGACCACCTTGTTCGTACCCAAACATTTCCATGAGGCATTTCTCACGACGATATGCTGTCTCAAGAGCGAATCTTGCATAGATCTGCATCTCTTCTCCTGTTGGTGTCAGGGAGGAATGCATTACTTCTTCAATACCTCTGATGGGGACATTTTTGTCAAGCATCTCAATATCGACGTAACCATCTTTGTTTTCAATATTTTTTATTATCTGCCCAATATGGCTTGGTTCAGAGAAAAAGCCAGTTGAAGAATACTGTTCTTCAAATGAATTGTGCAGGGAAGCATTATCCATTGGTTTGTGGCTTAGGAGATCCATAACTACTGCCCTCTTATCAGATGAAAGGATATACCACAAAGCCTCTTGTTTTGTTGTCATGTATTAGTGAGAACTAATAGGAATTTATAAAATTATGCTTAAGCACATTTATTTACAGATATATAATTAAACAGCGCCTTAGCAGCCTTCTCTGGTCCTTTCATCTCATATCCTTTTAGCCCTAATCTGGTCTTGATTTCACCCACAGGCAGTTTGTTTCTAAAAAAGTGTTCAAAGAACCGTTCTGCTATGGCTTCGTGTTCTTTTTTACACTGGGGCGGTCCAAAAGGATTTGCGAAATAGCTCTCTGTTAGACCAACTTCAGAAGTGGTACCTTTTGCCATTCTAGCTCCCTGCCGAAAAACTCTGATCGCATCTTCCTTTGACTCAAAAATTTTTAGAAGACCAAAGTTGGTGGAGGTGTTGATCTGATCGGCATCGGAATCACTTCCCGGATCCATTTCAGAATAATTATTGGCATACAGAATCATATCCACAGGATAACCATGTAAGATATCTTCTTTAGTTGTTATTGGAAGAACTGCCCGGGAATTAACCATGTCCGGGTTCATTATGATTGATCTGTCCAGATTCCCATAAATATAACCTGGTTGCAGGTCATCAAGTCTGACGAAAGCACCGGTCTCTGTGCCATAGGCACGAATCCTATCGTTGTTTTTATCGATCTCAAGACATCCCATATCATCAAATATTATCTTCATGTCTCTTAAGTATTCCTTACTGAGTGTCCGCAATGCTTCAATGGTCTCAGATTTTCCAGCTCCTGAATCGCCTATGATTATGATGTTCTTCTTAATGCCATTCTTTAGCATGATATTGACCATCGCTCCATGGACAGGCATACGCTTTCGCTTGATCTGGATGATATTGTGAACCGTAAGCATCATCTTTTTAAGATAACCAAAATATCCGTACTCGTTTGATCTGGGAACATATCCTGTTATTGTACCTCCACTGCTTGTGTCATTATAGAAGAAGGTCTGAACCTTGCCGTATTGTTTTAGTACATCCTCTTCTATTCCAAAAAGATAATAGGCATCAGGTTCTCTGGATGCAGTCGAGAGATCAAAAAGATTTGAGAGAGAAATTCCAAGGTTCATGAATTTCTTATGGAAATATACATTGATTACAATGTCGCCTACTTGAGCGGGATAGCATAGCCATTCGTCGGATGTAAGGTTTATCCTGTCAAAAGGGTTGAATTCTATCCTTTTGAAGCTACCCTTCCTTTTATTCATTGGTGGGTCTAATATCAGCGGAGGTTCAATGAGGATCTGCTTGATTAAAGGGATTTTTAATAGTCTAGAATATTCAGAACGAACCTTGTGGCCTTCTTCAGAGACAATCATCCCTACCTGGAATCCTGCAGGCATCTGTCTGTATACTCTCGGGTGATCGTAAGTTATGTTCTCACAGATATCACGATAAGCTGCTCTGACTTCGTGATTCATTTTTTCTATAGAACGATTAAAAGATCTGTATGGGCGCTCATGATATGGTTGTTCTGAGGATGAGAGGTCTTTTTTTGAATTGTGTGTTTCTGAATGAAGTATGAAGAATCTTTCATGCGACCTCCAAAAATTGTACAATTCCTCAACGAACATATGGAGTTCGTGTGAATCAAAGTTCTTTCCTTCATTAATATTTTTCAGTGTTTTCTTAGACAGTTCTGTAAGGAGCTCCACACATCCGTCGGTTGTCAGTCCATTGATGGCTTTAAGCAAAGGATTGTTTTTTTCCTTGAGGTCATTAATAAACAAGGTTAGTATTTCCTTAAATATTGTACTGCCGATTATGTTGATCTCTTTTATTTGTCGTGTCTCGCAGATTATTTGTTTGTCATAGAATGAATATTTCATAGAAAAAAGTAATCAAAATCTATACTAAAATCTTTCTGGTTATATTGACGGAATTCGTATATGCCAATATTTTGCAAATGCTTATATTTTGGAAGATTAATACTATTTGAATGCATAAGCTGATTATTCTAAGTGGACCAGCAGGGGTTGGAAAGTCCACAATTGCAAAATTATTATCTAAGACACTCAAAGCAAAATTAGTACATTTTGATAGGATTATGACTGGGCTGGAGCTAGGGAAAAAGGAAGGGGAGTGTAATATTCCTTGGAAAGATATATCGAAGCAGGTAGGGTAATGGTTCCAAAGTTTAAGAAATATCTTGATCATAGCGATCTAATAATTGAAGGTAATTTTTTTACATGAAACAAATTGATGATTTGTGTCTAATCGACAATAAGATGTATGTATTTACCCTAAATGCCAGAGTTGAAGAATGCATCTCAAGAGACAAATCCTAAATTGGAATATTGGGAGAAAAATTGATAAGGGAGTTGTACGAAAAGTTTTACGAATATTCCAGATCAAAACATCAGTTGGCCAGATTCTCGAGTTATTTGATAAATACAGAAAAATCGATCTTATCTGCTGTTGAAGAAATTACAGTGATATTAGCTAATTGAGATTATTAAATCAAGCAGTGGTTCCATGCATAAGGAGTGTTTGTTTTAATGTATTTTGGATTCAGCATATATGCGTTAACTATAAATATCAAGTCATTAACGCTAATTCGATATGGTATTAAAGAAATGTGAGTATTGCAACAATAAAGTTCCAAAGAATGGGCAGTGCAATAAATGTGGCTATATAGATGGACTTCAACGTGCTCCTTCGGACGATGAGTTTAAGGCTGCAAGAAAGGTTAATTCTGATAATAAATATCCACAGTTTGATAATATAGACATGCTTCTATTGGATGAGTAAGATTTATAAATCTCTTAATTGTTAATAGTATATTATGCAAATACTTAACGATATAAAAGAGAGGGCTAAGCAGAATCCGAAAAGGATTGTCTTTCCTGAGGGAAATGATGACCGAATCATCCAAGCTGTAAGGATAATTAAAGATCAAGGGCTTGCAGAACCAATTGTACTGCAAAAAGATAATGAGGCCATCGAAAAGGCAAAAGCGCTTGGTGTTCCGTTTCATGATATAGATGTCATCACAATAACAGAGCATTTCAAGTTCAATGAATATGCTTCACAATTTTTTGAGATGCGAAAGCATAAGGGAGTAACTCTTGAGCAAGCTAAAGTAACTCTTGCAAAAAGAAATTATTATGGTACTATGATGGTCCATGTGGGTGATGCAGATGGTCTTGTCGGGGGTGCAACATATACAACTGCAGACACTATCAGACCAGCTCTTCAGATTATTAAAGCAAAAGAAAAGTTCCACAGGGTAAGCAGTTTCTTTCTCATGATACTTGACGAGAGACGATTAATATTTGCAGATGCAGCTATTGAAGTTGATCCGGATGCAAAAGATCTAGCTGAAATAGCGCTTGATACAGCACGAAATGCTAAGAAATTTGGCATCGAACCAAAGGTAGCTATGCTTTCTTTTTCTACAAAGGGGTCAGCAAAGCATCCACGAGCTGAAAAAGTGTCTGAGGCTACCAGTATTGCAAAATACAAGAATCCTGATTTACTAATAGATGGAGAATTGCAAGTTGATGCAGCACTATTGCCACATATAGCTGAAAGAAAATGCCCTGATTCTCCGTTAAAAGGAAGCGCAAATGTACTCATCTTTCCTGATCTGGGATCCGCTAATATAGCATATAAGTTAGTCGAAAGACTTGCAAAAGCAAAGGCTGTTGGACCAATTCTGCAGGGTTTAAACAAACCAGTCAATGATCTGTCAAGGGGATGTTCAGTTAATGATGTAGTGGATGTCACTGCAATAACCGTTGTTGAAGCACAAGGAGAATAAAATGAAAATACTTGTCTTAAATTCCGGAAGCTCATCCTTAAAATTTAAAGTTATGGATATGAAGTCATTTAAGCCTATCATTTCTGGGCATGTTGACGGAATTGGACTGGAAAGGTGCCTGGTTAAATATTCTGGTAATGCAAGCATTCAATCTGATAATGTGCAGAATATCAAGGTAAAAGACCATAGTGTAGCTATCAAGATGGGTCTTGAGAAGATTGATGAGGTCCTAGGTTTAAAGAATATCTCTGCTGTAGGTCACAGGGTTGTCCATGGAGGGGAAGACCTTATCTCCGCTACACTGATCGATAGCAGTGTCATACGTAAAATAGACAAATATAGCTGCCTTGCGCCTATCCATAACCCCTATAATTTAAAAGGAATAGCTATATGCAGGAAGATGCTCAAAGTTCCACAAATTGCTGTGTTCGATACTGCGTTCCACCACACAATTCCAAAAAAAGCATTCCTGTACGCCATTCCGATGGAATTTTACCGGAAATACAAGATCCGAAAATATGGATTCCATGGTACTAGCCACAAATATGTTTCTTTAGAGGCTGAAAAGATCATCGGAAAGGGTAAGAAGATCATCTCATGCCATCTTGGGAATGGGTCGAGCCTGTGTGCGATAAAGAATGGGAAAAGCATTGATACTACAATGGGATTTACACCTTTGCAGGGTTTGATTATGGGCACAAGGTCAGGTGATATAGATCCAGAGATAATCCCCTTCTTAATGGAAAAGGAGAAACTATCTGTCAAGGATATCATTAGGATGCTGAATAAGCAGAGTGGATTGCTCGGCCTGGCAGGAAATCCTGATGTAAGAGAATTATATAAGCAAGAAAGGTCTGGAAACAAGACCGCTAAGCTTGCCTTGGATATGTCAGCCTACAGGGTTGCTGGTTATATTGGTTCGTACAATACAATATTGGGCGGTGCTGATGCTATCGTTATGACAGCAGGCATAGGTGAGGGTGGCTATTTCTTCAGAAAAAAAGTGTTTGGATACCTATCAAGTCTTGATATTTCGATCGATTATGCTAAAAATCGTAGGAATGAAATTTTAGTCTCAAAAAAAGGTTCAAAGGTGAAATTATTGGTAATTCCAACCAATGAAGAGCTTATGATTGCAAAAGAATCAAAAGATTTATTAAAAAAAAGCCACTAAATCATTATTAATGGCTAAAAAATGCATAATCTGTGAAGAAAGCAAGGCAGATTACAAGATTCGTAACTCTAATGAATTCTATTGCCAGGAATGTGCTGAAAGGAATTTTGGTGATATTGGCCTTCTGGAAAAGATTGAAAAAAAGAAAAGCCCAATCGACCGGTATGAGGAAGACTTGGTTTTGAATACTCAATGACGGTATTCAGCCACATAATCATGAACTGATGACTTTGACATATTCTCAAAATATTTGTTTGAATGATAGATAGACGCATCTGCAGAATCCCACAAAAGGAATGCTCGCAGAGATCGTTTCTTACCTGTAATTATGATCATATCTGGGGGCAGGAAGTATGATGTGTAAGTATTATGTTTAATTGTCTCTTTTGTAATGTTATCTGGGTTGTCCCCCTTCATTTTCTTCAGGATTACCCTAAATGCGTCAATAATTTCCTGCTGACCATCATAGTAGATACAGATGTTTAGAAAATTTCGGTCATAGTTTTTTGTAACGTCAAGGCATTTCTTTATTGTGTCGATGCAAGTGCCAGGCAACTCATACCACTTTCCGATAAAGGAAACCCTAACCTGATTCTCGTTGATGAAGGTGTTGTCGCACAAGCCATTAATGAATAATTCAAACTCTACAATGAAATCATTATCTGGGTCGTCAGGAAAGTACACGGAGAATATCGGTATATTATCGTCTTTGATAAGCTGTATTGTGTCATTAAGCTTCTGAAACATCTCTTTAACATTTTGCTTCTCGGGGTTTGTGGATAGGATCAATCCCAGATGTTTTGGGTCCATGGGGCCCGTTTTCTCTCGTTTTCTGAATAATTCGATTATGTTCATCTTTTCTCCCACCCCTCTATTAAAGCGCTACAAGGATAAATCCATTGATAACGTACTCTGGCAAATATCTGGCAAATATCTCTAAAATAACAGAGTCTGCGATAATGATAACTATAATATTATCTGAAGTGGCCGGAATATTTATATATTTTCATTCCGGGGTTTAAGTGATGTATAGTGATTATGTTCTTATAGGCACGGGTTTGATCATGTTAGCATATGCTTCAATATCCGATTTCAGGACTAGAGAAGTGCCTGACTGGCTCAGTTATTCCATCATTATTTCTGGGTTTGGGATTCGAACAATCGGAGCGTTGTTCTCGTGGGATTATTGGTACCTTCTTGATGGTCTCATAGGATTTGGAATTATGTTTGCGTTGGCCCATCTGCTATTTTATACCGGTCAGTGGGGTGGAGGCGACAGCAAAGTACTTATGGGTATGGGTGTCATATTGGGTTCTTACCCTGTGGATTTTATTTTCAGTCCGGCATTAGGGGATATTCCTTTTAGTCTGCTTGCTGCATTCATGGTAAACTTAGCCATACTTGGATCCGTATACGGACTCGTGTGGAGTTTTGGGCTAGCTTTTTCAAATCTTAGGAAGTTTGGTAAGGAGCTAGTAAAGGTCAACCGACAAAAACAGACTAGAATCTGGAAGATTGTAATGCTCATCGTTTTCATGATAGCTCTTGGAATCTATTTTTACCCAACTGAGAATGTTGTTAATTATCTTGCACTAAGTTCGTCTCTGCTTTTTGTTTTTGTCGTCTATCTGATTATTTTTATAAAGATCATCGAGCGAGTTTTCATGGAATATTACATCCCAGTTTCTAAAGTAACTCCTGGAGATTGGATTGTTAACGATGTGGTCATTAACGGTAAGCGAATCTGTGGCCCAAAAGATCTTGGGATATCAGAAGAACAGATTGCCGTTCTCTATAAATTACATAAGAAAGGAAAAATATCAAAAGTCAAGATAAAAGCTGGAATACCCTTCATACCAAGCTTTCTTTTCAGTTATATATTTACTATTGTCTGGGGCAATATTGTATTTATTTTTGGGGCGTTATGAGCGCAGATTGCCCTTTCAAACTTTTTAATTCATTTACGATTGTCTCTTTAGATTTGTTAAGCCATGCGTTGACTGTAATTATATCGCCTTCTGAACTGCGCTGATATTTTACATGGTGCCTGCTGATTATTACGGTGGGCCATTGTACGCTGTTAGGCCTTACTTGAAATGCAAGACACGCAGTCCTATGGCCCGGTTCACTGAAGATAGACAATGTTTTTGTGTTTTTGATATCAAATATATCACTCCAAGGTATAAAAATATGATTTTCCATACATATTGTGACTCCTTTTTCATTAGCTGATATCAATACATATTTTCCCTTAAATATATTGAACAAAGAACCGCTGCTAACCATAATACCTAGGAATAACGCGATGATTGTCACGAATAATGGCGGACTTAACCCAATACTAATAAAGGTTTTAAAAAACAAGATATCAGAACCAAACCCAAATAGTATAATCCCAAATATCAAGAATAAAACGTTAGCCAATCTTGAATAATGATATTTTAATTCCATGGCTGGTCCTCCTAAGGTATTCTGTTGACATGCTCTATAAGTATGTTCTCATTGTCAGAATCATCTTGGCTTACGGGCTCTTCATCATGGTTAATGACCTGTTCTCCACTGCTAAGCTTATCAATTGCATTGAGCATGAGTTCATCACTGACGGGTTTTGTTGGCCACTGAAAATCAAGGCCGTCATTCTCTTTTCTTGGTATAATATTTATCATAAAATGTGGTGCTATCTGACCGGCTGCAACTCCATTATTGACCAACAGATTTGTACCAGAAATTTTCATCTTTTCAAACAACTTGACTGATAAATCATTAGCAATGACAAAAAGCTCACTGACTTCATCATCAGGTACTTGTTCAAAGATCGTATAATGGTGCTTTGGGAAGAGTAGGATATGTCCAGCAGTAACTGGATTATCAGACAGCATAGCTATGAATCTATCACTCTCATATACAATGAGTTCATTGTTCTTAAGATTACAGTATTGACATGCCATTTTCAAAACATCCTGGAAATCTCGTCCAGATCAACATCATCATCATCGTATCCTTTATGCGGTTTATGATTGCTGTCCGATTCGTCGTCTTCCTCATCTTTTGTTTTTCCGTCATCATTGGATTCTTCTTTGTCTTCCCTAACTGTATCAATATTTGTTTCACTTTTTTCTTCTGAATCTTTTGATGTATCATGTCTGGAAGCGCGATCCTCTGAAACTTCTTCGTCAGTATAATCTTGTGGGGAATCGATGGATGTTGTCTCAGTCAGTGATCTGTCATGAAATTCATCATCAGCCCCAGGGTCTATATTATTATCCGCATTGTCAGTATTTATTGAATTCTCATCTATTCCATCAATTGTATTATCAGAATCATTATTGGCATCTAGATTATCATCTGGGGACAGCGGTTCTTCTGGATTTTGTGTTGATGCACCCATTCTGATATTATTACCATGCACTTCCAGAAATAACTCACGAATAGGTCGTGTAAGTGCTGCCTGTCGGTCACCAATGTCTGTTCGGACATCTAACTGGAAAGATGTTAATCCATCTCCTTCCTTTCTGGGTATGATGTGAGTCATGAAATGCTGCGCTTTCTGTCCAGCAGCAACTCCGTTTGCGATGAATATATTTGTTCCATCTGCTTCCAGACCTCTTAACATTCTCAGGCTGATATCTTTTACAGTTACAAACATTCGTTTGATATGTTCACGACTGAGCTGTGGCATGATCGAAACGTGTTCTTTGGGCATCAAAAGAGTATGGCCCGGCGCAGCGGGGTTTATGTCAAGGACTGCCTTGCACAAATCATCCTCATAAATCTGCTTGGAATCCACACGGCCTTCCATTATATGACAGAAAACGCAGTTTTTTTTCTGATACTCCATAATTTCTTCAGGAGACATGTTGGCAAGCTCTTCCCGTGTAACTTTCTGGTCTGGACCCATAATATAACACTGAAGATTAACCTATTTAAACATTTTGGGGTTTTTGAAGTGCAGTGACTAAAATTGAAAATAATTTAACAAGACAAAATTCACTCCATAAAATTTATAATAGAAAAATATTCAATTACGTGCAGCGAGTTTGATATCGTCGTCATGGATTGTCTTGCGACCAGAATGCTTTGCAATATCCCATGATCTCTGAGCAATCTCTTCTGCAATCTCATTAAGTATCTGCTCAAATTTTTCCAGAGCATCCGCACTAACTCGTTTGGCTCCCTGATTCATAAGAATCCTAGCCAGCGGTGCTTTTGGAATTATATTATCTCTGGGCAATGCTTCACCTCTTAGAGATGCATTCGTCGCAGTAAACCCGATTCAAATTTATACCAATCATCTTCTTACCACAGCCTTTGCATTTTTTCACTGCCTTATGATCTGATATCTTTTCAAAAAGTCTTTTGTCAACCATTTTAACAATATCACCTATTCCATATGAGAAGAAATATTGGGATGGCGCATACTTATAAATGTTTTGTTTGAATCTACCCATTTTTGACAGTATTCCGTGATGCGAGTTCAGCCATCACTTCTGAAATTGATATGTTTTTCGCGGCCATCAGGACAGTTATAAAATAGCTAAGATCAGCAATTTCCCAGACAAGATTGCTTCTGTTTTTGTAGGAAATGACTTCTTGCGATTCTTCAGCGATTTTCTTCAAAATGGATGATTCATTCTGGGCTATCTGAGCTGTATATGACGAGGCATTGTTCTGTCTAATCCTTTCTTTTACAATATCATAAAGACGAGATAGGTCAAATTCTTTCTCTCCAAAACAAGAATAAGATCCTTCATGACAGGCTGAATTTTTTTGACGAACCTTATAGAGTAATGCATCACTGTCACAATCATACGAAACCTTAAGCAGTTCCTGTATATTGCCGGATGTATCTCCTTTCCTCCAGATCTCATCACGTGATCGGCTGTAATATATTCCACGTTTTTGCTGAAGCGACATGATTACAGATTGCTCGGTTGAGTAAGCCAACATAAGTATCTGCCCCGATTCATCCTGCACTATTGTCGGAATAAGTGCTCGCTTGCGACCATATATAACATGTGGTTTAAATTCAAGCATTGCTGCAAAAGCCTCATCGAGGTCAATTTTTCCTGTGTAAAGCGACATACCTATCTGTGAATCTGCCCCAAGCAGTCCAATATTTTTCAAGTCTGCTATTGATGATATACCTCCTGCCACAGTTAGCCTTCTTTGGGTCAATTTTGCAAGTATTTTTATTTTTGCGATGTCGATTCCTTTCATGGTCCCTTCAACATCAATATTTGTGTAAAGAAAACCACAGCAATAATCTTCAAGCTTTTTTATCTGGCGTTCTGGTTTGCTTGCTGTTGTCTTCGTCCATCCTTCAACTGCGACCATACCACCAAGCGTATCAATTGCAGCTATGACTTTGCTTTTTGGCAGCTTTTCGAGGAATTGTGGATTTGCATTTGTTCCGATTATTATCTTGCTAGCTCCAGCTCGGATCAGTTCTATGGCTTTTTCGACGGTACGGATACCACCACCTACGCGGCATCTTGCAATCTTACAGAGTTTCTTTATCAGATTTGCATTATCAATAGGATTCCCACTGACATCTTTTCTTCCTATGGCTGCATCAAGATCTATTACTGCAATCTCACCGTAAACCGAATACTTTTTTCCAAGCCCGATAACATCGTCAATCTCCAGAACCTTCCTGACACCTTTCACGAGTTGGACTGCTTTTCCGTCCATAATATCTATACTTGGTATTATCATTTTTTCACCTTCGATTATTAGTTCCTTTATTTTATGGGTGTAGATACCCAATCATTGATTTATACAAATCCTTTTACGGATAAGTTCATTCTTGACATCCCAAACAGTCATGTTTTCCAGGTGGAATATCGATGCTGCAAGCGCAGCGTCGGCGTTTCCTGTGATGAAAGCTTGTGCAATATCATCTACTGAGCCTGCACCACCTGATGCAATTACTGGTACGGATACTTCTTTTGTCAATAGCTTCAACAATTCAAGATCATATCCTGTTGATGTGCCATCTTTATCCATGGAAGTCACGAGGAGCTCTCCAGCACCTAAACGCTGGGCTTTCCTTGCCCATCCTAATACATCAATGCCTGTGTCCTTATTACCGCCATTGATTGATACTGTCCATGATATTGATGAATCCAAAGTTAATTTGGCACCTAATTTTGATGCATAGGTACGAGATGAATCTGTACATGAGGTTGGAGCATTTTTACTCAGGTGGATTTTCCTTTTTGCATCTATTGCAATAACAATGCATTGGCTGCCATATCTTTCTGCAGCAATCTTTATGAGTGAGGGATTATTGACGGCAGCTGAATTTATGGATATTTTGTCTGCTCCCGCACGCAGGAAAGCATCAATGTCATCGAGGGTACGGATTCCACCACCTACTGTAAAAGGAATAAATATTTGTTTTGCAACTTCAGATATCACCTTAATCATGGCCCTCCTTCTATCATTTGTCGCATCAATGTCAAGGAATACTAACTCATCTGCACCCTGTTCATAATACTGTCTAGCCATCTTTACAGGATTGCCAACTTCATGGATTGATCTAAAGTTGATTCCTTTTACAACCATGCTGGTCTTGCCGTCTGCTCCACCCCATCTCACATCAAGGCAAGGTATAATTCTTTTTGTTAGCATATTATCACCTTCCAGTTTCAAGTAATATCTTCACAGCATCAGGTAGCTGACTCATGTTGTCAATTCGAAGACTGCCTCCGTCAAACCTGAAACTTATTGATTTGCATCCTGCTGCCATAGCTGCAGCCACATCATATTGTGTATCTCCTACAAAAACAGTTGATAGGGGGTCTGATTTTAACTCTTCAATTGCAAGGTTAATCAGATCAGGATTTGGTTTTCCTTTTTTGTCTGGACGACTGCCAATGACAACATGGAATTTTTGATATAGGTCCAATTTTTCAAGAATGAAATCAACTAGTTCCTGAGGAGTGTTTGAGACAACACCTATCTTGTATGCTTGTATCTTTTCCAGAGCATACTCAAAGTTAGCCATGGGATTAAGAAGATCAGTTCTTTCCTTGAATGCATTTCCATAATCTAATTTGATTTCTTCAATGCTTCTGCCGGGGAAGAACAAAGTCTCAGACTCCATTGGTGTTCCTGCAACTTTCTCAGCGTATTCTGTTTCATCAAACTCTGAAAGACCTGCTTTTTTCCTCATTTCATTAAATGTGGTTCTCCAAACCATTCCGGAGTCTACGATTGTACCATCCATGTCAAATAGTATTGTTTTCATTTTCTACACCTAATCCAATTTTTGATTATACTGAGACCTATTTCTCCCGATTTCTCTGGGTGAAATTGTGTGCCGCAGATGTTACCTATCTTAATTGCACTGGCAAATTCATCACCATATGTTGTCCAGGTAATTTGAACATTTGTTTGTTCTTTCAGATTTGGTTCGTCTTGAATTACGGGATAATATGAGTGCACAAAATAGACGTATGCTCTTTGAAATATCCTGAGTTCACAATTATCAATCTCTTTGATGTTTGTATCTTTGCTGCTTGTATCTTTACCGCTTTCGTTGTATTTGGTGCCCTTGATGCAGACTTTATTAACATCGTGGCTCTTTGTATCCGACATTCCCCTTTTTGATCTGAGCAGATTCCATCCAATATGTGGTAGTTTTGCAGGTTTTCTGAATCTGACTACTGAACCTTTTATCAGACCCAGACCTTTGATTCCGGGAGATTCCTCGCTTTTGTCGAAGAGGATCTGATACCCTACACAGATTCCAAGAAAGGGTTTCCCGCAGCGCACTTCTTCTAATAGTGTAGAGCGAATGGGCTCAAGTTTTCTCATCACTTCACCGAATCTTCCCTGTCCAGGCAGGATTATTTTATCACACCATTTCAGGGCCTTGCGGTCTGTTGGTAGTATCAAAGATGCATCTGCTCCGATGAATTCAAGGGCATTCACAATACTGCCTGTGTTCCCACCACAATCAATAACCGCGATTTTAACCTTTTTCATTCTATCTATTCACTTCAATCTCGTTTTATTCACTACAATATTTTTTATTGAATCTTGTTCTGTTCATCATTTGCTGATTGTTCACTTTACAGTATATCTCCCTTTATGCACGCAAGCTTGTTTTTCAGCTCTCTGTTAGGCGAAAGCATCCTCTTTATAGCTAGTCCAAGCGCTCTGAATCCAGCTTCCCAGGCGTGGTGTGGGTCTTTGCCTTCCTCAAGCTTTAGCCAGATGGTTGCAGACATTCCTTGGGAAAATCCTTCAATAAATGCAGCAAGATCTGACTGCTTCATATCTTCGACCAGCTCCAATCTGCTTGCAGGGCAATTTCTTCGGATGAATGAGTTTGCTCTCAGCTCATACGATATGCATGCTGTAGCTATCGCTTCATCTATACAGGCAGTAGCATCTCCCATCCCTTCAATCCCTTGAATCAGCTTCTTCTTAATGAGATCTTTCAATGCTAGGCCGAGTGTTAGACCTGAATCTTCGCAGATAACGTGTTCAAGATTGTAATTCTTCTGCTGGACCCTTATAGATATATCCAGTTGTGAACGAGCAGATATTGTCTCTATCATGTGATTAAGGAAATTAAGCCCAGTATCGATGGTAAATGCTTTACCTTTCTTGTCGGACTTGTCTGAACGGTCTGATTTTTCGGATTCAGGGCTATCACAATCTACGATGTAAGCTTCAACAATTGATTCATTGGTTTCTCTTTTCATTTTCTATCGTATTTCTTGGTTGTGCCAAGGATCGTGCGGCACTGCACACTCATCTTGTGTGAGTAAAGGCCTTCAACATCCGCGATCTTTGATACTATTGGTTCCAGCAGTCTCAAGCTTTGCTGGTTCATGAAAGAAATCTGTATCCTTTTCATGAACGTATCCACTCCAACAGGTGAGAACATCCTTGCCCACCTTCCGGTAGGGATGATGTGGTTAACGCCCGACGCATAATCTCCAACAGCGACCGGATTGTGCCGGCCGAGGAATACCGACCCTGCATTCTTTATTCTGGAAATGGCGCTGAAAGGGTCGGCTGTCATTATCTGAAGGTGCTCTGGAGCATATCCATTTGAATAATCCATGCATTGCTCAAGGGATTGTGTTATGATGATAGCACAGTACTTTTGCAGGGATTGCCTGATGTATGCTATTCTTGGATAATTTTCTTCTGATTCAAGCAGCAATCTTATATTTTCCTGTGTGCGGACTGCTAAATTTCTGGATGTGGTCAGCATCAGCGCTGCTGAGTCTGGGCCGTGCTCTGCTTTTGCAAGGATGTCATACGCACATTCGAGAGGATCTGCTGTATCATCAGCGATGATAAGAACTTCACTTGGTCCGGCCGGACAATCGATGTCAACTTTACCAAATACTGCGATCTTTGCGGCAGTCACATAAGGATTGCCCGGTCCGACAATCTTGTCTACAGGTCTTATGGATTCTGTGCCGTAAGCCATCGCTGCTATAGCCTGAGCTCCGCCGATCGTATATATTTCATCAACACCGCATAGATCTGCTGCTACAAGCAGCTCGTCCATGTTGTCGCGTGGAGGGGTGCACATGACCAAACGCCTCACACCTGCTGTTTTTGCAGGGATAGCAAGTGTCTGCACGACTGTAGGGAAGGGGTTTTTGCCGCCCGGTACATAGATCCCTACGCTGTCCAATGGTACAGCCATCTCTCCGCGCAGCATCCCATTCTGTGTCGTAAGGGCTAGATTTTGGTTTTTCTTCTGGAATTCTGCGAATTCTTTTGAGAGGCTTATCTGCTTCTGCATCTCCGACAGGCAATCGATCTTTTTGTATGCTGATCGGATCACTTTTTTGTCTAATGGTGCGACTGAACCAAGTTTCTTGCCGTCGAACTTTTCTGTCAGTTCCAAGAGAGCTTTATCTCCCCCTCTTCTGACCAGATTGATCATCTCATGAACCTTATCTTTTATATCATCAATTTCTGTATTTGCTCTATCTATAAGCCTGCAGCTTGTTTCTTCATCCAATTCATCAAGATCATATATCCTTATCATTCTTCACCCTCAACTTTTTGTTGATCCATATATAGTTGGCTGCATCCCTGCATCCCTGCATCCCTGCATCCCTGCATCCCTGCATCCCTGCATCCCTGCATCCCTGCATCCCTGCATCCTATATTTTGTCCTATTATTACAAAGTCGCTTGTGCAGATACTGTCGATTATCTCAAGATTGTATTTCCTGATCGATGCACCGGTGTAGACTATATCAATAACCATATCACTTATACCCTGGACAGATGTCAGTTCGACTGATCCTGAGAGATAAGTTATTGAATATTTCCATGGCATCTGGGAAAGGTACTTCCTGACAGTTTCACTGTACTTTCCTGGTGCTGCGATCGAGATCTCCTGCTTTCTGAAAAGAAGTCGTTTGTCTGACGCAAGAAGGCAAAGGGTTGGTTTTTTGTACAAGGCTTTCTCATCATACCATTCAAATCTTTTTAGGATTTCCAATTTGTTTGGTGTCCTGAGTTTATATTCTTCAAACAGGTCCTGTCCTGTCAGCCCAATGGCAGACTTGCCCGCATTAATTGTCCTATCAACCCATAATGGGACATCCTCTCCTCTGACAAGGATTGGTTCAGAAGTCGCACCGCGTGTTCTGAGATATTTTAAGCTGGTGTCCCTGTATCTACCAAGCCCAGAATTTTTTGGGGCGTAGATGAATAGTACCAGCGACCCTAATCGCTTCATCCTCCATAAGAAACCACCTCCAATGGTCTTAGACAAATAATATTTATTCGATTGTTTTGTAAATATGATAAGACGAACAGATAAAAGGAGTAAAAATAAAGCATTTGAAATGTAATCAGAAAAATGATTTGAAATCTACCTATGATGAATACAACCAGCAAAATCTGCTTTTGTCCTCATGGTTTTTTTCATATGTATATTATAGGGCTTCATAATATATAAAGTTAATTAATTTTATCTTTTAGTGCTCTATTTATAGGAATACAAATCATAATCATGTACATTCTTCGTCACAACCATGAGGTTCTGGTTTATAACCCGTATCGCACATCACATCAGTCTCTGAGCAGATATTGCCCATACAGCATCGGCCATTATTTTCTTGGCATTCAGAACAGCCTGCTATAATAATTAATAATCCCACCAGGAGACTTATTTTTATCATGATTCATTAATAATAAACACCATAATATATTTAGTGGTCAATAGAATCTTGTGTATAGTACCGAAATTACGTAACATATACCTATATTCTAAAGAACAACAATTTCTCAATCTTCTATATAAAGAAAAACGATTAATTAGCAATCATAGTTTTTTGCCAAAAATGTTACTTAATATTGTGGCACTTG
>JAIPIC010000043.1 GCA_021734865.1 Candidatus Woesearchaeota archaeon
GCCCTGACCCCAAGCTAAAGCATGGGGTACAATAAAAATGTAAAGCATTTTTGTGTACAAGAAAAGCTTTGCTTTTCTCCGTATTAAAGGGCTCACAATCCATAGGCAATTTTTGGTAACAGAAAACTGCACATACGAGAATGGACTCGTGTGAGCAGTTTTTGGAACTGATAATCGCAATTATAAGTACGGAAAAATGGTACATTTTTTGTACAAGAAATGCATATGCATTTCTTTGTATTGAAAATTTCGCACTAAAGTGCGGGGTATTTGAATCCCGATGAAACCCTCGCAAGCGAGATCTTCAATAATAATTTTAATCTAGCCACTTTTTCTTTAGTTCTGAGAAAGTATTGTTCATTATGCTCTTTCTTATATCAGACATCAGTCTTAACATGTAATGCATGTTGTGTATTGATGCAATCCTAAAATATGTCAACTCATTGACTATATAGAGATGCCGTAAGTATGCACGTGAATAGCGTCTGCATGTGGGGCAATCGCAATTTTGGTCTATGGGATTCTGGTCTTCCTTATTAGCTGCAGCCTTTATGTTAATTCGAAATTTGTTTTTAGGGCAGCCACCAGATTCCGGACGGATATACAAGCTTGCTCGTCTGGCAATTCGAGTCGGCTGGACACAGTCAAATGTATCGATTCCACGTTCCACACATTCA
Organism: Candidatus Woesearchaeota archaeon; assembly: GCA_021734865.1. Classification (GTDB taxonomy): domain Archaea; phylum Nanobdellota; class Nanobdellia; order Woesearchaeales; family JAIPIC01; genus JAIPIC01. The sequence goes on from JAIPIC010000043.1 coordinate 678, forward strand.
AAAATGTCGTCGATATCACCTATTCCAAGAAGGTGTCTGGGTCGTTTATCCAAGAGCGGGATGACCCAATCAAGTATCTTGTGCATGTCCTTTTTACTTTTTCCAAGCGATCCGCCGATAGCGATTCCTTCAAATGACAGACTGTTAATAAATTCAGCACTTAAAAGTCTCAGATCCTTGAACCATCCACCTTGGATAATACCATAAAGAGCCTGTTTTGGGTCTTTGTATTCTAATGACTGTTTGGCCCACCTATGTGTTCTTTCAAGTGCCTTTTTGGTATAATCATAGTCATGTAAAGGGGATGTGCATTCGTCAAATGCCATTATTATGTCTGCACCAAGATTACTCTGAATTTCCATAGAATCTTTTGGTGACATGAAATGTTTGATCCCATCATAGATTGATACAAATTTTACTCCGTCATCATCAACAAACGCAAATTTCTCTTCTGCTTCTTTTGTTTTCTTCCCTTCAGGAAAGATGTTTCCCAGTTTGTTTATGTTATGCTCTCTGCCATATCCAAGAGAAAATGCCTGAAAACCACCTGAATCTGTGAAGATTGGTTTATCAAAATCCATGAATCCACGTACGCCTCCCATGCGTTGTATCAATTTGTCTCCAGGTCTGAGATGAAGATGATATGTGTTTGCCAGAGTGCATTGAGCACCGAGGTCTTCAAGATCTTGTGAGTCAAGCGCTCTTACAGTGGCGCTTGTTGCAACCGGTACAAAATAAGGTGTCTGTATATTCCCATGACTGGTCTTGATAAGTCCTGTTCTGGCTCTTGATCGTAGATCATTCTTAATTATTTTAAATTCAAATGTCATTATATTCTCGTATTATTTTTGTATTCTTAAGTATTCTTTTGAATATCTCAACTAATGTATTCTTCTGAGTGTATTGAGTTCATGCTGAATTTTCATACAATATATGCATAGCATGGCTCCAGGCAAGCGGCCTGACACTTTTTTGGATTGTATTATCAAATATCTGCTCAGGCAGCAGCTCTGTTTGATTTTTCTGACAATACTGATATACAAAATCAGCATATTTTTTGGCTTTTTCTGGTCTTCCAGCAAGTTTTTGAATGATTCCCATCCAGAATCCTAGCAATGGCCACGGCCCGCTCCCTCTTCTTCCGTCGATTCCATATTTTCTATAACCACAATAAGAATCATATGGATATCTGTATACACCATAATCCTTAACAAGGTTTTTCTCAACCATTTCAATAATTTTCCCGGATTCAGAAGATTTTGGTTCATAGATTCCAAAAGGCCAAATGAGTCCTAACATTGATGCATCAGGTGTCATGTCAGGGAGTTTTCCTGGTGTTCTGATTGATTTATCATGTGCTATTGCCTGAATAAGAACATTCTTCATCTCTTTTGCAGTCTCACTGTATTTAGTAGATACATCTGATGCGCATTCCAGTCCTTTAATACAAGAAGCGAGGGAATATGTATGGTACTGCTTCAATTCAGGATATGTGAATCTTTCTTCCCAGAGATCCTGCGTAATCTGATTAAAATGGTCTCCTGACCAAAGACCCAAGATTCCATCTGCAAGCTTGATTATCAACTCTTTTGCATAATCAGGATATTTGCCCTTAAAGTGCTCATGTATGGACCAGAGGATTGATCCATTCTGATCAATCTGCAGACCAAGCCAACGTTTTGGGCCGTTGGTATAATAGTTTTGGTATAGCAGTCCAGCATCTGATCCTTCCGCTCGATTGATGAGCCATCGATAGAAATTTTCCTGGATAGAATGCTCACCAGCCCTATCAGCAGCTACACATATGTATGCTGCATCTCTTGGCCAGACATATCTATAATTCTGAACATCGCAGGGATAGTCTTCCCTGTCGGAATTTGCAGCTACTATTGCACCATTTACTAGACAGCAATCCTTGATTACTTCAAGGCTAGTCGTCGATGTAGTACGCATCGCCCTCACTGGAGTCAATCTCTATCGGTGCTGTACTCTTGAATTTCGGGGGAACAAAAACCTTCTCCGCAGGTCTTGACGATCTAGCTGACCGGTTTGTCATTCTATTATTTGGTCTATCTGTCTGTTTGCTTGCAGGTTTGCTGGAAGGCATATTTGCCGGTTTGCTAGAGGATTTGTTTGCTGTTTTGTTTGTCGTTTTGGTTGCTGTTTTGTTTGTCGATTTGCTGGAAGGTTTATTTGCCGACTTCTTACTGCTCTGTTTTGGACTTGGTTTCGCAGCTGGCGCATTTGACGGATTTTTATCTGGAGTTTTCGCGTCAGATGTATTTACAGGTGTTAATTTTGGTGGTCCATAAGTCTGTTTTGCTTGACCATTTGATGGTTGTCTTTGTTTATTCATTGGTCTATTGCCCGGTTTACTGGCGAATCCAAGAAGGTATGATTTCTTGTCTGACGAAAGATCTGTAAATGCATCAACCACACTCTTAAGTCTGCTTGAAGCAGTCTCATTAAATGCCATAGCCTCAACTCTAACTCCATGACCTTGTAGGTATAGAACAAGTTCTCTAAAGTCGCCGTCTCCGCTTACAAGAACGACTGTGTCAACTTTTGGAGCCATCCGGACTGCATCCATAGCTATGCCAATGTCCCAATCGCCTTTTTTGTCTCCTCCGTAAAAAATCTGGATATCTTTTGCTTTAACTTCGATTCCAATGTTCTCAAGTGCATCATGAAAAACTGATTCTTCTTTGATATCTGTCTTTATAACATAAGCTATTGCTCTGACCAGTTTTCTTTTTGCCACTCCACTATTTAAGATATTCTTGAAATCTACTTTTTTGTTATATAAGTGCTTTGCTGAGTAATACAGGTTCTGCACATCAAACAGCACAAGTACTCGTTGTTCCATATGCTGTGTCATTTCTTTGTTTGTCATATTTTTCACCTAATTATTGTTTGCTTAAATCCGCAGCGGTTGCATTTTAATTCCATATTGTCATATTCTAAAGCCAACTCTCCGCATTTCGGACATCTTTGCACTGGTCTGATTCTATCCATATTTGCTCCGTCGAAATGGTCCGACGGATGTTCGTTCAAACCCATATATCAATGGAGGGGTCAATTGTATATATAGTTTATGTAAGGATCAAGCATGATTGTGGTATTACTAGGGAAATGCAAAGTATGGGAAAAGATTTATAACTCTTCCCACCTACACGAATTATATGGTTACAATCCAATTTTATCCAATTGATATAGAATATATTGTTGAGGATGATAATCCTGTTATTGTACTCTGGGGAAAGCAAGATAATGGCGAGAGACTTGGTGTCCATGTTAATTCTGACAATCCTTATTTTTATGTGAAAACAAAGCGAAGAGATTTGCTTGAGATATCAAAAAATATGAATGATCGAGAGATCAAGCCTTTGGCTATTGAGAAGGTTGAGAGAAAACATAACAATAAAATGATATCCTTATTCAAAGTCTCTGTCAAAATACCTGCTGATGTGCCTATTTTAAGGGATGCTTATAAGGAAATAGATGGAATAGATAAAGTGTATGAAGCTGATATTCTTTATACTAGGAGATTTTTGATTGATAACAGCATATCTCCTCTTATGAAAACAACTGCAGATGGTGAATTCATTGATGCTAAGTCCAAGGTGCCGATATTCAAAGCAAATAAGATCAGACAAGATAGCGATGAAGGTCTTGAGGAATTCAATATTGCTGCTGTTGACATCGAGACTTACAGCCCCGCAGGTCAAGGTGTTGATTTCGATACATATCCAATAATCATGATAGCTGTCTATTATAAGGATGTTAAGGGCAAAAAGGTCAAGAAAGTTATTACCTGGAAGCGTTTTAAGACGAATAATGACTTTATTGAATTTGTGAGCAGTGAGGCTGAGATGATCAATCGGTTTTATGAGCTCATTGATGAAATCAAGCCAGATGTAATCACTGGTTATTTTTCTGATGGTTTTGATCTGCCCTATATTAAAAAGAGGACTCTTAAGCTGAGACTTGATGGGAAGATCGGTCTTGACGGTTCTCAGATAAGGTTAGGTAGAGGCAGGGACAGTTCAAGTTATATTAGCGGCATCTGCCATATTGATGTACTAAGTTTTATCAGGAATGTTATCAGTAAGACCATGAATTTTGACTCTCTAAAACTTGATGATGTGGGTAAGGCGTTGATTGGGATGGGTAAGACTGAAGGAGTCAAGATTGAAGAACTTGCAGGTCATTGGGACAATGGCAGTGATGTATTATCTGAGTATGCAGTCTACAATCTGAGAGATGCTGAGGTTACGTTCAAGCTTCTGGAGAAACTTCTTCCGAATCTTATCGAATTTGTTAAGATTGTCGAGCTGCCGTTTTTTGACATAATTCATCTTTCGTTTTCACAACTGGTTGAATGGTATCTTATAAGGGAAGCATTCAGCAGGACTATATTAATACCAAACCGACCTGATAAGGACAGTCTTTCTGATAGAAGGAGGACATCTTTCACCGGAGCGTTTGTTCTTGAACCAAAACCAGGTTTCTATAGAGACATTGTTATCTATGATTTCAGAAGTATTTATCCCTCGATTATCACTTCACATAATATTTCCCCAGATACGGTCTGTTGCAGCTGTTGTAAGGATAAGAGCGAGAAAGTACCTGGAGAGGATATCTGGATCTGCAAGAATGTTCGTGGTTTTGTTGCGGATGTTATTGAGAATCTGGTCATGAGAAGATCCAAAGTCAAGAAAATATTGAAGGGTATTAATGATAAATCCAAAAAAGTGGGAAAAACTGAAGCTATCATGCTTAATGCTAAAAGCCAGTCTTTAAAGATCCTTGCGAACAGCATGTATGGTTATTTTGCATTCATGGGTGCAAGGTGGTATTCTATCGAAGCTGCAAAGAGTACGACTGCCTGGGGCAGGTTCCATATCAAGGATGTTATTAATAAATCAAATGAAAATGGTTATCCTGTTTTGTATTCGGATACTGACAGCATAATGGTATCTCTTGGCAAGAATTCAAGAGAATCACTCGAGAATTTTATTTCGAAAATCAATCATGATCTACCGGGTTCTATAGAACTTGAATTTGATGGATATTTCACAGCTGGGATTTTTGTATCAGCCAAGAGTGGAAGTCATGGGGCTAAGAAGAAGTATGCAATGCTTACTGAAGATAAGTCTCTGCGAATCAAAGGATTTGAGACTATTAGGAGAAACTGGTCGCTGATAGGAAAAGAAGTACAGAATAATGTGCTACATAAGGTTCTGGAACAAGGTAATGCTATAAAAGCATTGGATTATGTTAAAAAGATTGTGTCTGATGTAAAGAATCACAAGATCTCGTCTGATAAAATGATTATTTCTACAAAGCTTCAAAAGGCTTTGGACAATTATGATACTATTGGACCTCATGTTGCTGCTGCAAGACTAATGCAGGATAAAGGGATATTTGTCGGGCCAGGTTCAATAATTAAATATGTCATCACAGCAGGGGATGATAGAATAAGAGATAGGGTCAAACTTCCTGAAGACTGCAAAGATAATGAATATGATTCTGACTATTACATCAACAATCAGATTATACCTACAGTGGAAAGAATTTTGAATGTTTTTGATATGGATAAAGATGATATATTATCCAGATCAAAACAGCAGACTCTCGGGTCATATTGAGAATATTTCTGAGAAGATATTTATATATAAACAGGACTCTAATTTATGCCCTGCTCCTTAAACTCATGGAGGTTCCCACGTGGAGTCTGTGAACTTGAGCGAGAAAGCAGGGCGCATTTTCTAGATGAAATCCAATATCTTGTGCTTTGTCTCTTCGTGCCAGAGCCATGCTAACAAGATGATTGCGTCAAGTGCGTGGGTGAGGTTTGCAATGCCCAATATATGAAGAAGATGCAACTTGAATACTGCATCTGAGAATGGCCAGAGCCACATTACTCCTTCTCCGTTTCCTCCTCCAAGGAAGTAATCAAGGAATATATGAAAAATTATTCCGAACGAAAGAACAAACATGTAAGTCGCCAGCTTGTGTTTTTTTTGTTTCCAGAAGAATAAACCTGGTATTAGAAAGACCAATGCAAATATGGGTAAATGAGTAAAACCACCATGGGCTAGGAAAGGTATGGATACTCCCATAGCTTGGGCTATCCAGTTAAGTGGTATGTCAATATCTGGAAGCAAACCTCCAACGCCTGCTACCATAACTGTATGAAGCGTGAAGTATTTCTTATGGTTTCTTAAAACGTAATCTCTGAATAGATCAACTGCGATTATCGTCAGGATAACATGGGTGACTGCGTATGGCATAAGATTACCTTATGTTCTCTTAATTAAATATTTTCCGGAATATATTTCTTGGATATAATAGAAAAAAGGAAAATTTATCCAAAAACCAACAATTCAGGCCAGATTATCATTATAAGCCCAAAGAAGACCATGAAAATCCCGGATAGGAGTTTTAGGAATCTGCCTTGTTTTTCGGTTATTCTAGTCGACTTAAAAGAGTATATGAATACAAAAAGTATTGCAAGCAGAGGAATTACATAGATAATTGAATAGAAGAGTGTCCAGATAATATGGCCCATCGCAATCGTATGGCCAAATGATTTCACAAGAGATGCCATGTAGACTGCTGGTAGTATTGCAGTACAACCCAGTTCAATGAGGTTCACAAATATTGCCAGTAAAATTGTTCCTCCTATTGCAATTATAAAAGTTCTTGCAGTCTTAGATTCGCGAAGCTGCTGTACAATCTTTCTTGCTTTTTTAGTAACACTTAGTTTATCTTTGTCAGATATGCTAAGGGATGGACCGGTCTTAAAAAAGAAAAAATCTTTTAGATTAATCAAACCCGCTATCAGGATAACAATCCCCAGAACAATCAGGATAACCTGACCATATTTTTCAAATGCCCATGATCCGACTAGGACCATTATCATAATAAATATAAAATACATAATAGCGCTTGTTAGAACAAAAGTCATACCTAATATTGTCATGTCTTTTCGGCTTTTTGTATAAGTCAATAAAGATAATAGGATTATCAGCACTGTAAATGCGCATGGGTTAAATCCGTCCGCTAGGGCAATCACTGCGACAAAGAAAGGAAATGGTAGACTTTCTGCAAAGTCTTTAATCGATACTTCAGACATTGAAGTAATGAATATAAAACAGCAGATAAGAGTTAATAACAACAGTCCGGAAATCCAGTATTTCTTTGCGTGATTGTTTGATCTCAGTTTCTTTTTAAGTGCAAAATAGCTTAATCCATAAATCAATAATAACAAAAATACCCAGCTATTCTCAGAAGCCTCTTTTATTCCAACCGTAGGATTTGCATCTGTAGCATTGCACTGCTGATTATTTGACATACTATGATTTGAAAAGTTCAGATAATAATTGATTTGTTCTAAGATCACATTCTGATAACCAAGGTAAGCTTTCCTTACAGGATCATATTCCAATTCACCGTCTGAATGAGTGAATCCTGCAAATACCTTATCTTCGATAAATGTTCTGGGTACGCCGCCTTTGGTAGTATTATATTTCAAAACAAATTCGTCCAGCAGATCCTGGTTTTCATAAGCAAGGATATAATGGATGTTGAGATGATCACATGTACCGTCGATTGATTGAAGGAATTCCATCTCAGCCTTACAATGTGGGCATGTGCTGCTATAGAAAAAATACACGTCAGTTGTCTGATTATCCGTAACTTGAGGGAAGCTTGGTCCTCCTTCGGCTAGTGCAACGGGTAATGTTCCAATAACCGGAACAATTCCCAAGACAATAAGTGCAATAAGTAAATACCTCAATCTGATCCACCAAAAGAATCCTACTAATACTTATTAATAAATTTAACTTTATTATAGGCTTCCCTAAATGAGATACCTGTTTTTACCATTTCATGGACCTGATCTGCTGCTTCCATGTCTTTTGTTATCCCTAATTTGCATGATTCTGAATCTATTTTAAGATTTAAAAGTACTTCTATCATGGCTTTACAGCTGTCATTTACAATCTTAAAAGCTTTCATTAGCGGTTCTTTGGTGAGTTGAAGGTCACGGTTGTAGCCTGACATCAGATTTGACGATATCCCTTTGATCTTGAACTCTTCAGCTAAGACTATATGGTAGTTAGCACGTATAATTTCAAGTACATCGGGGTTGTTCTTGTTTGGCATGATCGAACTGCCCGTGCAGATGCTCTTGGATAATGTTACGTATCCAAACTCCTGCATACTAAACAATATTATGTCAGTGGCAAGTTTATTTAGGTCATAAATCACTGCACTAAGTGCTGAGAGTATTGTGCCTTCATGTTTTCCACGACTCAGTTGCGCATAGAGAGGATGCAAAATTGGTTCCTTAAATCCAAGCTCTTTGGCAGTCATATTATTGTCGGTCTTAATGCTACTCACACCAAATCCAGCAGCGCTACCCAGAGGGCACTTATCTAATAATGTGATTGTGCTCTCCAGTAGTGTTATGTTGTCTTCTGCTGATTCCATAAAGCTTCCAAGCCAGTTTTCAACAGTGGTTGGCATTGCTTTACGCATATGGGTATATCCTGGAAGGACAATTTTTGAATTTTGTTTTATCAGTTTCTTCAGTTGGTCAATATACTCATCCAATAAAATTTTAATTTTATTCAGATTTGCTTTTTCATATAGACGCAAAGCTATAAGTACTTGATCGTTTGCTGAGAACGGAGTAAATATATTAGAATTCCTATCTTGCTGGACTGATACAATTTTTATTATTGACGAGAAGGACTTGACAAAGACAATCGGATTCCTAAAATTCCCATGAAGGTCAAATTGAAGGAAGAAATTATAGTGATTTTACATAATATTATTGTGACATATCTCATGATTTCAAAAGGTTATCAGCACAAGCCCTATTATGACTGAAATAAGGGATACACTTTTGACAAGATTTAGCCTTTCTTTGAAGAATAACACACCACCAATAAGCGATATTACTGACGCTGATGATTGAATCGGTATTGAGATCGAAACAAACCCCTTGAATATTGCATAGTTAATGCTTAATGTGGCGCCCGCAATGGTTATTCCCAGCAAGGCGATAAGGCTTATTTGTTTAAAATCCGGTCTGACAAATTTATTCTTAAGCATTAGGGGAATAAAAAATAAGAAGACTGATGTTTCAATAAATGCTGCTGCGCTAACAGGCCCTACGTCAAGTGATATGAATTTCAGGAGAAAATAAAAGAGTCCCCAAAAAGTTGCAGTTATCAATATGAAAGGGAGTGCTTTCCTGAATTTACTATTCGATGTTGATGTGTTAGATCCAACACTCGAGTGCTTTTCGGATTTGTTTTTATATCTAAAATCAAATGCTAGTATTATAATACCTGCAACTATCAGGATTATTGCAACATATTGAAGGGTGCTTGGAGTCTCTTCAAAGAAAAGCACAGATAATAGTACAGTGAGAAGGACATACGATGAACTAAGCGGACTTACAATAGCAGCTTCACCCAGATTCAGGGCTTTTGTGAACGCATAATATGCTGCTCCACCAAATAGACCGATGAAAACCAGAATTAAAAGTGTAGTCGGTTGGGGCCATATAATTCCTGATGTGAAGTGAGCCAGCAGCAGCAGAAGCGATGACGTAATTCCTGTCCGGATTGCAGCAGTCCAGAATACTGGATAATTATGGGATATGTATTTGAGAAGGACTGTTCCAACTCCAAAACCTATCATGGAAACAAAACCATACAATATCGCTTCATTTATCATCATTATCACTTGTCATTTCATTGATTGCGTTACAACCTTCTTCACATATGACTGTGCCCATCATTTGAATAGTTTTTTCATTTATCTCTTCCTTTATTCATTTATGATTAAATATTGGAGAAGCATGGAAGCCCAGAGCATTGACTCGTCACTAGAATATAAAAGTGTATGGTATACAGTTCCGTCTGGATTGTAAAGTTCAAGAAAGTTCTTATGTTTATCAACAAGGTTTGTAAGAATCTTGATATACTTTTTTGCTTCCTGACTGGAATATTTATGGAGTACTTCGATAAATACAAGTCCTAGGTGCATCCAGATTGTGTTGCCTTCATAGTTGGGCGCCAGCAGACTGTATGGTAGGGCAAGTTTATCGGTAAGTTTGTTTGTATATTTAATCGGATAGGGATTTTCAAGTCTTGCTGCTTGGAACTGTTTTAAGATTTCCAGAAACATCTTTTTGCCATCAATTACACCGCACCAGAAAGGGAAGATATTTGCATCAGAGGATAGATCCGACTTCCTGCTCATATCGCTAAAAAAAAATCTTCCGTTGTGCAAATGATTTAAGATTGCTTTCCTTATTATCTCTTTATCGAATGGATTTTTCAGATTTTGTGTGTCCATCATGTCTGCAAGCAGATAAAGCATTGAATTATTGTAAGTTGAACTGCTTCTGATCGCGTGATCTTTTATCGACGAGAACCATATGTTCTGACGCAGTAAATGATTCTTTTTATCATAGTAACAATTGTATATTTCATGCGCTTGATTTTCGATAAATTTCCTCTGGGCTTCGGATAATTCATAACCTGATATATTGACTGATCTTAGCATAAGTGAAAGGGATTCTGGTGTAGGTGCAAAAATATCTTCAGGTCCGTTTTTGGTGATTGTAGTCGTAAATCGGCCGAATTTTTCAAATTCTCTGAGGCTATAGTCTATGGTTTTTCTGACTTTGTTTTTGAAACCGCATTTTATGAGTGATTCACAGCAATATGCGAAATCCCTGACATAAAAATGATCAAAGTGACCGACACTAACTTGGAAGTATCTCCCATTGTAACATTTTTCAACTATCTGCCTGCAAATGTCTTTTGCTGTGCCAGAATATTTTGTATATCCAATAGTCTTTCTTTGAACAGACATTTTCAGCATCATTAAGGCTTCTTTTATCATTTTCAGCTTGTTTGTAATTTGTTTAATATTCTAATGTATTAAATTTTTATAGTTGGAGTGCCATATAATTGTACTATGGCAAAAATTGTGGTTATTCATGGTACAAAATCCGATCCAGATTCAAATTGGTTTCCCTGGTTAAAGGATGAATTAAAGAAAGTTGGGCATGAGGTTATTGTACCCAGGTTCCCGACTCCAAAGGACCAAAATCTTCAGAATTGGATGAATGTCATTAGTGGGAGTAATCTTAAAGACTGTATTCTAATAGGACATAGTCTTGGAGCAGCATTCATTTTGTCAATTGTCGAGGAGATTGAGATTTCCCAGGCATTTTTAATTTCTGGGTTTCTGGGTGATATTGGAATTTATGAGTATGACAAGCTAAATTCAACTTTTACACACAAGGAATTTGACTGGATAAAGATTAAAGAGAATTGTCATACCTTTCATGTTATAAACTCTGATAATGACCCGTATGTTCCCTGGGAAAAAGGGGAAGAACTGGCAGAACGACTTAGTGTTCCTCTTACGGTTATTAAAAATGGTGGCCATATAAATACAGAATCAGGTTATGTCAAATTTGATCTTCTGCTTGATATGTTAATTGACTCTCTTTAAGAGAAGGTTTGCCAGTTCAGAGAGACGGTTGAGTTTAAGATCAGCAATCAGTGTGATTGCTTTATTAGTCATTTCTTCTGCCAATGCCATAGCATATTTTACAGCACCAGTATCATGATATATTTGTATCACAGTCTTAATGTCATCTAAATCCATATTTTGTTTTGACATCAGCCTCTTCTGTTTGGAGTCTGCTTTGTTGGCTGCATAGATTGACAAGAGTGTTTTCTTTTTTTTGATTATATCTGATCCAAAAGTATTGCCTTTGTTTTTATTAGGGTCGATGTCCATGAGGTCATCAATGACTTGAAATGCTGTTCCCAGATTAATCCCAATGTTATAAAGTTTCTTGCAGGTATTATCATATTGACCGGCAAATAAGCCTCCAAGTTCAAGTGAACATCCAAGCAAGGCTGCTGTCTTATTCGAGACCATCTCCAGATAAGGTTCCTCATTTACGCCCACATCTTTACCAGATGAACAAAAATTTTCAAATGCCATGTCCTGGACTTGGCCATAATTTATTTTGATTATTGTGTCTGTGAATCGATTTAATGCTGTTCGAATGATTTTATCACCAAATCTGCTTTGGATGATGCATTCATAAGCAAAGTGATTAAGGATATTTCCGGCCATTATTGCCATAGAAGTACCATATCTCATTGAATCTCTTGAAAAGATGTCTCCTTTGTAAGTGATCTCTTTTGCGATATCCAAGTATTGTTCTTGATGAATTTTATGGCAGCTTGGCTCACCTCTCCTCATCTGATCTTCATCCATAATATCATCATGACACAGTGTTGCATTATGGAGAAGTTCAATTGCTATCGCCGGCAAATATATATTATCGATATTATTTATATTGGATCTGCCAATAGGTTTTTTAATGAGGTCTTCGTAGACAATAATCATTGATACTGGTCGGATTCTCTTGCCGCCATTGCCAATGTATGACTTCAGGCTTATAAGCAAAGGTTTGAGATTACCGTCAGACTCTTTCAGACGTAGGTCGAAGAAATTCTCAAGTTCTTTGTTGATTTTTGCTTGGTAGGCTTTAATCATATTAACACCCTTTAGATCAACATTCTGATCTTATCTGTTACAGCTTGTATTATCCATTCTGGACTTGAAGCTCCGGCTGTAAGCCCTATTTTTTCTTTTCCCAGCAACCAATCGCTCTTCAGGTCTTTTTCAATTTCTATATGGTGTGTCTCACAAAAATTGGATGCGATTTCAGCCAGCCTTTTAGTATTGGAAGACTTTTTTCCACCAATCACAATCATTATATCAGATTTTTTTGCTACTTCGGCTGCAGCTGACTGCCTCTTCATGCTTGCTGTACAGATAGTATTGTAAAATTCAAAGTCTTTTACTATCTTCCTCATCTGTCTGGATAACTCTTCGTATGTGTCATAGTCACGTGTCGTTTGAGATACTAAGGTTATTGGTCTTCTGGATGGTTTGAACTCATCTAGGTTCTTTATTATCTGAAAATTGGTCAGGTTTCCAACAATGCCTTTGACTTCAACGTGATTTTTGTTGCCAAATACTACAACCTCCCTACCCTGACTTTCCGCCTCTTTGGTTATGTCATGAACATGCTTGACCAAAGGGCAAGTCAGGTCAGTCACATCATGTCCTTTCTCAGTTATATCTTCAATGACCCTATCAGGCATTCCATGAGCTGTGATAGCAATGACTCCTTTTGCCTCATCAATTGAGTTTATTATCTCAATTCCTTCTGATTTCAACTTATCGATTACTTGTGTGTTATGTATCAGATCACCGAGTACATAAACCTTCTTGGTCTTTGATAGTCTTCTGACTTCCTCGACAGCTCGTCTGACACCAAGACAGAAGCCCATTTCATCGGACAGAATAATCTCCCTGTTGAAAGATCGTACCTTATATTTCTCGTATCGATGTTTATCGGTGCAATCATATTGATTTTGATCTATTTGATTTTTCTTACTGGGATCTTTCAAGCTGAAGATACATGAACCAGAGCCCGTTAGATGGCCATCCACTTTGTGTTTGATCTCAGACAAGATTGGATACTTTGTGAGTATAGATTCCTCAAAATCGTTATGCAACATTTCAACTAACTTAGATGCAGAGGTTTTTGACGATTTTATTTGCCTGCTCGCCATCTTTTTTCCAATGTGTATTTTGTCAATCCCTGCAAATGCCTCTGCTGTGCTGGATTCAAATCCAGGATATATCACTGTTGCCTTAATATCTGGTAATTTTATCATTTCAAGAAGTTCGCCCCGACCTGATGCGAAACATGAACATCCAATAATATGAAATGGTACGTCACTTCCAATCTTAAGCGCAATTGATATCATTTCTTCGACAGTCATTCCAAGGTCCCAGAGGTAGTTGAGAGCTTTAATGATTGCAGCCGCATTTGAACTGCCTCCGGATAGGCCACCGCCGATAGGAATCTTTTTATTCAGTATTATATTAGCCCCGTAAGGTATCTCATATTCTTTTTTTAATAAATTTGCAGCTTTGACACATATGTTCTCATTATTCTCAAGCTTTTTGATATTGCATTTCAGTGATATTAATGAATCGCGGGATGCTGTCACTTCAATATCATCTGCGAGGTCGATTGTTTGAAAGATCGTTTCAATGTCATGATAACCATCTGTTCGTTTCCCAATTACGTCCAGAGCAAGGTTAAGTTTTGCGTAACTTTTGAGCCTGACTGTATTCAATTCCCTTATAAATTCATCAATCTTTGAGACTTGAGTGAGATCGCTGATCTTTAGATCCGCGTCGGGCATTTCTGCAGCCTTGTAAGGGCCAGTTTCCACCCCTACAATATTAGTACCTGCTGATCTAGCTGCTTTCATACCAACTGGAGAATCCTCGATGACCAAGCATTCTTTGGGTTTGAGACTTAAAAGTTGGCATACTTTCAGAAAAATGTCAGGTGATGGTTTTTGCCTCTCAACATCCTGTGCTGTTATAACTTGCTCAAAATAGTGCTTAATATTATTGTGATCTAGAAATGTTTGGATATGTTCCCTTCGGCCTCCACTGCCGATAGCAAGTTTAAAACATTTTTTTGATCTTTCAAGGAACTCTCGAACACCCGGATTAAGGACAGCATATTTGATATTGACCATACTATCTTTGTTTTCCTTGAATCTTGTAATTTCTTCTTCGCTGCAACAGATGCCTTTTGATTTCAGAAAACTCCCAATAACTGCCTTGGCACCTCTTCCGAAATTATTTGAGAAAAATTCATGATCCATTTCAAGATCATTAAATATACCATTATAAGCTTTGAAATGAGCGTTATAACTATTTGCGATGACGCCATCAAAATCAAATATTATTCCCTTAATCATTTTTATCCCTGACTGATTCTATAGAAAGACAGGTGAGCAGATTCATGTGGACACAAGTCCTTTTAGCTCGAAATTGGACACCTTAAGCCTTTAGCTACATCAGCAGGGTTTTACCTGATTTCTGTTAATCCATTCATATAAGGGAGCAATGCTTCAGGTATTTTTACTGAACCATCTTTTTGCTGGAAATTTTCTATTATTGCTCTGATCGCTCGTGATGTCGCGATGGCAGTGGAGTTTAGTGTATGGAGGTATCCCTTGTCTTCTCCTTTTCTATACCTGAGGTTCAGCCTTACTGCCTGGTAGTCTGTGCAGTTTGAGCAGGATACTACTTCCCTATATTTGTTTTCTCTAGGCATCCATGCCTCAATATCATATTTCTTAGCAGCTATTGATCCAATATCTCCTGTGCAAATATTTACAACCCTGTATGGAATTTTTAATTCCTGGAAGAGCCCTTCAGCATTGGCTAGCAGTTCTTCATGCAGTTTCCATGAATCTTCAGGCATGCAGAATATGAATTGTTCAATTTTATTGAATTGATGGACTCTAAATATTCCTTTGGTATCTATTCCATGGGAACCGATCTCTCTCCTGAAACATGCTGATATACCAGCATATTTTAGCGGCATATCAGAGGTATCAAATATCTCATTCATGTGCATAGCACCGATTGCGTGTTCTGATGTGGCAATAAGATATACATCCTCTCCATCAATCTTATACATGACATTCTCAAAATCTGCAAGGTCAGTTACTCCTTCATATGGTTCTCTCTTGATCATATATGGAGGATAAATAATCGAATAGCCTTTCTGTGATATTCTATCAATAGCAAATTTCTGGAGTGCAAAATCAAGCATTGCAATATCATTCTTAAGAAAATAAAAACCAGCACCACTTGTTTTAGCCGCTCTTTTAAAATCGGCTTGATTATGCTGCTCTAGCCATTCTCCGTGTGGGACCATCTCAAAATCAAATTTAGGTTTTTCGCCGACCTCTCTAAGTACTTCATTTTCCGTATCGTCGTGTCCAACTGGGACTGATTCATGAAGGATATTTGGTATTGCCATCCTTCTGGCTTTAATAACTTGAGAAAGTTTGTCTTTCTTCTCTTCAATCTCTTTAATCTTGTCAGGAATAGCTTTAGCCTCGGACAACTTATCAGTAATATCCTTTCCAGCTTTTCTTAGCTCATTGATTTCGGTCGTTATTGAATTTCTGGACGCTCTTAACTCTTCTGCTTTTTGGAGCAACTGTCTATACTGCTTATCTTTCTCAATAACTTCATCAACCCAGGCCTTTTTTTCAATATCGCCACGTTTATCTAGGTCTCTCTTTATTATATCTGGATTTTCGCGTATAAATTTCATGTCAAGCAATTTATCAATCCCCCTAATTAATAATCCAAAATAATCATTACAATTAGTATAAGCGGGAAGATTTATAAAATTTATGGTGGATAGCAGTATCTCCGATTGGTTCTCTGACAGATACTTATGCACGCACAATCTATGCCGCCAATTATGGCGGCAGACGGACATCTGTTTATCAGATGTCCTATGACCCACCCCGGACGGGGCGTCCCCCGGGTCGTTTTGC
>JAIPIC010000044.1 GCA_021734865.1 Candidatus Woesearchaeota archaeon
TCAAGGTAGATTAGATGCGTGCGCCGATTTTCGTCGCGCGTATATTTCATAGTTAAAATGGTAGAAAAAACTTACGGAGGGCAGGATTCACCAACTACAACTTGGGCTAAAGCCCAAGGTATCCTAAAAATGTAATGATCAAAACTCTCTTTGTATGCTCCTCTGAAACCATATATTGACTGATTAGGATCTCCAACTACTGTGATATTGCCATGCTTGGCAATGAATTCAATAAGAGCAAACTGAAGTTTATTTGTATCCTGAAACTCATCTACAAAAACATACTTGAATTGATCCACATATTTATCAGCACCAAACTGATTAAATAATTGAATTACTAAAAGGTTAAGGTCTGAAAAGTCAAGATAATTATGTTCTTTCTTCAAAGAGTCATAACCATCCCATGCTTCTATAAATTCCTTGAACTTAAGGTATTCATCATAGGCACTTAGAAATCCTTGAATTGTTTTCTTCTCTTCTCTGATCTCTTTTCTTTCATCTACAGTCCCTGAAGGCATCAAATGAAGAGTTTGAAGTTTTATCCTTTGTTTTTCCTCATATTCAGAAATCTCATCTTCAGTTTGAACTCCATTAGGAAGTTCTTCTTCTAATCCTGTTTTGACCTTTTCAAAGTATGTTTTGAGTTCATCTAATGTAATTCCAAAGTCCTTAGCATTCTGTATTGTTGAAATATATCTATTAGCCCAATAAGGAGCTATGTTGAGATATTTATGCATGAGAATCTTTGCATCATCTGGAAGAAGTATTTCAAAACCCTCATCTATCTTTATCAAATGACCATCTTCTCTCAAGATATCCGCACAAAAAGAATGAAAAGTCTTGACTAATACATTGGATGCAGTATTTAGCTTTTCCTGAAGTTTCCTATTAAGAGAATTTGTTGCTTCATTAGAGAAAGTCAAACACAATATCTCTTCGGGCTTATACTTTTTCTCAACATGAACAAGATAATTTACTTTCTCAATTACAGTGAATGATTTTCCTGTTCCTGCTCCTGCAAGGATTACACAAGCACCGTCTGTCTTTTTGACTGCTATTTCTTGTTGTGAATTTAATGCCATTTTTTAATGAATTATAGTATTCTCCTTGATATCGGTATTATATTTCAACCTCGTATATTTGAGGGGTAATGTGTTTTTCATTTATTTGCATATTTACAACCTCGCAATCTTACCTGCATCGGTAAGCTTTAAGCCATCTTCAGTTATGACGTAATCCATGTCCCTAAGCTCGTCGATATTTCGATAGAGCATCGCCCTTGATATGCCAATTCTCTCAGCAAGCTCGATTAAGGAAAGTTTTGCATTATCTCTGTCATCTATACCCTCAAGAACTTTCTTTTGGCTTTCAGTAAGCTTAAAACACAGCTTAGGCAAATACACTACAGATGTCTTATCCTCTTCAGGATTATATGCTATCTTTCTTATTCTATCACAACGAGCATAAGCGGCATATAATAGCCCCAAAGCCTTGGTCTTTCTTCCAGAAGTGATATTGATGAAAATCTCATCATCCTTTGGTTGCATATCAATAATATCAACACAATTCTTCGCTATTTCAACAATATTGTAAACATCAGTCTTGACAGATTTGACATCTACAACCCTTCCAAGTGATTCTTTTATAAGCTTGAAGCTTGTATCTTGTTCTTTATTTGATTTCTTATCTAAAAGCAGAATCAGTCTGTCAGGACCCAGCCTGTTTGCAGCCAGAAGAACTGGGTCAGGACTGTACAATGTAGCTATCAATACCTTATTTCCCATAAAATCCCCCTTATTAGAGTGTGCAATGGGCTTAATGTTTAAAATACTTTCCATAGAATAGTGGTTTCACATAGAATATTTATACTTTTCTACTAATATGTAGACAATTGACTAAATTATCAGAAAAACATAATCCTAATAGAATGAGTTAATTCTTCTTCAGTTTATCCAAAAATTGCAATAACAGCCCAGCATTTGCTTTTGAATCTGCAATGCCTAATTTCTTTTCAACCCCTTGAATGTTTTGGATTGTTGCTTGAAGATTGACCCTCAAGTCAGACAGTATAATTTTTGCCTGCTGTGCCTGTTGATTAACAACTTCATAATCTTTCTTAAGCTCCTTTATCTCTTTGAGATTTGTGCTCAATTCTGCCCTAGCTTTTTCAATGTCAGGTCTTGCATCAAATCTCTTAAGAGTGTATATCGCAAGGATGCTTGTCACAATGACCATTACTGCTCCAGATGATTTGGCAACAACTCCTGGAAGACCTAGTAGATACCCTGCCAGAATTCCGCTTAGGACAAAGATTAACTGGATTGAATAATCCCAGAAAGGATGTTTATTCTTTTCTTGAGCCATTACATCTTATTAATCTCTTTGGCTATTAAAAAGTTTCCAATAAATCCTGATGTTATAGATTACTGCAAGGATTAATATCATTACAGCAATGACCACAACAATCCAATAAGAAACAGATTCTACAATGTTCTGGATTTTGTCATAATTCTGGTTGTAAAAATTGAAGCTCAAAACGAGGAGTGTCATAGATACGATTATCGCAAACTCCAGATTGATCCTGAATTCGTTTTGAGGCTTCATAATAAAAAATGGACTCACTTGGAGTCCAAAACTTTTTGCAGATAACTGACAGGTTTGATGTCAGTTATGATGGTTTTGTAGACAACCCATTTCTTGTCCTCGCTTACCTGAATCGAGGTCTCGATTATGGGTTGTTTGTTCAGCTGTTCAATCTTGACAGCTGACAGTTCCGGTTTTTCTTTTGCCATGTTGTTGCACCTCCTTACAGCGGATTATCATCTGTATATTCTTCTCCGCAGCTTCCGCATTTGATGGCTTCATATCCAAGCCATCCATCATACCAGTACAGGTCATCGCTTCCGCAAATCCTGCACCGCTTTCCTTCCAGACCGCTCATGTTGCACCCCCATAGTCCGTTGAGCAAATAATGCTATTATATAGGCGGACTATTCCTTGTTTTTTGCCTCTTTTTCTCGTCGGGAAACTTGTTTCCCGACCATTGATTTCTCTGTACTGATTTTGAGCAATTTGTCAAGCTGGTTCTTGAGATATCTTTTGTCAATCACTCTTCCCAGTGCTCTGTATTTTTTCAGGAAATTCCTGTCAAGAACCACAAAGAACCACTCATCATAATCTTGGTTCAGAAGCTTCACTTTTTCCATGAGCTGGTTCTTTGCTTTTGAGATTGTGATGCCTGTCTCTATCTCGATTGCATATTTCGTTTTGCCAATCTCAAAAGTGATATCAGGCTTTTTTGTTACAAAGAGTTTAGGCTTGATTCCATTCGATTCAAGATAGTCTGCGATATCATGGGTCGTAAAGCAATGGTTCATACTTTCATTGAATCTTGGCTTTATCAGGTACTTCTCTTTTTTCGGATTCGCAAGGCTTGCCCTTTCAATCTCTTGATATTTTTTCGCAAGCAGGTATTTGATTTCAGGCAGGCTCAAATCCTTGTGCCTGTAAAAGCCTTTGAACTCATCCACATCAATGCTCACCCTAATCTTCGATTTTTGGGTGAGCTTCGGTTTTGCATTTTGAGCTTTTTTGGATGGTTTTTTCGTTGTGCTTTTGGCTGGCACTTTTTGGGCAATGAGTTCATCTGCATTGGTTGTGATTATCCTATGCTCTTCAGCAGAAGCCACTACCTTGATTTCTGAATGGTCATCTTCCATGATAAGGATTCCCTCTCCCACATTTGCAGTAAGAAGAAATGTCCGTTCAGAACTGCTCAGGTGAAAAGTTGAGCAGACATCTTTTATCACTGCTGGCTTCTGTCGCATGAGGAGAGTATATGCTGAGTTGGCAAGGACTGATTTTCCTGCTTCTGAATTAAGAAGACCTTCCACTTCCTGATTTATCAGGAGCAAGCCAAGATTGAATTTCCTGCACGTCTTTACTATCTCAAAGATGTATGTTGCATCTTCTGTCCTTGAAAGAAGCGACCATGCTTCATCAATCAGAAGAATCTTTCTCTCTATGTCTTTTTTCATCTTCATGTACACATAATCGAGGACAAGGAACATAACTACTGGCTTGACCTGCTTTGGCATATTGCCTATGTCAAAGCATACGAACCTGTTGGAGAAATCGATATTTGTGTGCTGATTGAGAAAGCTAAAGACTCCATCCACATACATGCTGAGCCTGTTGATGAGGCTTCTGATTGTGCTCTTCTCAAGTTGGATAGCTTTCTTCTCCATGCTGTAAAGTGCTGTCTGGACATCTGCAAGTATCGGAGGCTCATATTCCCATGTTGCAGGATCTTCAGAGATGCCTTTTTTCTCATAGGCTTGGGTCAATGCTCTGTCAATGAATGCTTTCTGAGGTTCTGTAAGCTCGCCAAGGATGACCTGCATCAAGTCCATAAGGCTGAGCCTCTTTTCTGCATAGTCATGACCCATGAGATCAAGAGGATTGATTATGGTTTTCGATGTCCTTGAAAGGTCAATCCTTTGCCCTTTGAAATACCTAACAAGTTCCCTGTATTCTCCTTGAGGGTCAACTATCATGACCTTTGTCCCATTGAGCAGGTATCTTGTCACAAGTAGCTTGCAGAAATAGCTCTTTCCGCCTCCTGACTGGGCAAGGACAAGGCCATTAGGGTTAGGAAGCATGAAAATATCACGAATTATAGGGATTTTATTGCGATTTAAGCCCAACCAGACCCCTGTCTCATCTACCTGGGAAAACTGGCTTGTAAAGGGAAAAAATGCAGATAATGGCTTTGTAGTGATGTTCCTGTTGACATTCAGCTCGTCTATGCCTAAAGGAGCAGTGCTTTTTAAACCCTGCAACATCCTGAATTGAGGAGTCTTGGGGATGATCATCAGGCTGTTTAGCTCTGCCATTACCTTTCTTGACAAAAGCTCAAGCTCCACAAGAGAACTGGCTTTGCAGTTGATGTACAAACTGATATTGAATAGTTTCTCTTCTCCTTTCTGCAATTCCTCAAGGGTTTTTCTGGTATCGTTGTACTGAATCTCAAGGGACGGGTTGATTATGTCCTTGCTTTGCATTGCATAAAGGTCAGCCCTTTGCTTCTGTAGCTCCTTATTCAGGTCAATAAGCATAGTCTCGATAGGATAAGGTTTTACATGGATGCTCAGGTCATAATCTCCAAGACTGCTAACTACCCTGTCAAGGAATCCTGGCTCGACCATCCTTGGATAGCCAAAAGCATTGATTATCCTGTAGAACTTCTTGTTTGTCTCGATATGATTGGAATTATTGGAGATATATTCAGGCAGAAGAGATTCTATCAGTTTTCCTTTTCCATTGCCTTGAAAGAATTGTGTGAGCAGTTTCTTAAGCTGTTTTGTGCTGAGCCTTTCGACTTTCAGGTTCATGCTTTCAAGCCTTTCCATGCAGATATTGACCTGAATGTCAAGGTTTGAGGATTCTGGGATGACGAGGTAGAATATCCTGTTCATTATCTTGTTTGAGACGATTGTATCTTTCAGGTGCTTCTTGTATTTCTCAAACAGGTCTTTGAAAGTATCCTCATTGACTCTTGATCTGAGAGATTTGAGATAGTCATCAAGCTCAAGAGTCTCTGTATTCATGAGAATCTGTACAGGAAACTCAATGGAGTTGAGAAATTTCTGGAATGATTCCATGATTGCTTCTTGTTCTCCTCTTGGCTTGATGCTGAAGTTTATAGGCATAACATTGAGGACAGCAATCTTCTTGTTCTGAGAGTTGATGATTACATTGTCCTCAATGCTTTTGACTGAAAGAAATGCTTCAAGCTTAGGGTTGCCTGCCTGAATCTTCCTGAATTTCATGTATGTCCAATAGTTCTTGATAAGAACATCAAGGTCAAGGAACATGAACCCGATTCCAAGGATAGAAGGGATTAATGCAAGAGTATATTTGAGGTAATCATTGCTGACTTTGTTGAAGAATATCAGCCCGATGCTTCCAAAGACAAAAGCATACGCTAACTGCTTGAAAGTCAGACCAAACATGATCTTCTCTTTATACTCTAATTGCTGTGGAATCTGGTATGCCATACAAATGAATAGGGCATCAAGAGATATAATGAGAACTCGGAGTTTGTATAGCAAAGTTTATACATAAGAAGTGATTTATTTATCAAATGGCTAGAGGAGACCCAAATACCGTTACAGAAGCATTATCTCAGCAGGCATTCAATACTAAAAAACCTTCAAAAAAGAGAGTATTCTATTATACAATAGCTGCAATATTGTTATTTGTATTTGGGGCTATTGCGGGGGTTATTGTACAGCATAATTTTAAGATTATATTCTTAGATAAACCTGGGACATATGTATCGTTTGACTTCATTCAGAAGGATTCTATAGGTTATTTCTTTCCAATTCAGGTAATTAATACTGGAGAAAAAGTACTGCATAATGTCAGTTTATTGACGAAGACTTGTTATATGGAGGACTATCATCTAGAAAAATATGATGAAATTTATCCCGGAAATTTTGAGGAGTTTCAGTTAAGAGATAGAACAACAGTTCAAGAATTTCAAAAAAAGTGGTGTTACCCAGATATTAATTTTTCTTTCTCAAATTGTGATGTAGATATATTTGTGTTGAATACAACACACCTGTATATCCCCCCTCAGAATTGTTCTATTTATATTTGTGACATATGCTCTTTTCAAGCAAATGTTGATGCTAATGAGTTTTTTGAATCAAAGAATTTTTCAGAATCAGTTTTTAGTCCAAGAAGAATTGACTTAAAGATTACTCCTGAGGATACAAAGATTAGAAATATTAGTAATCTGAATTCATTCCCCGAGGTAGGTGTTAATTTTTTTAGTGGAAGAGAAATGTGTGTTTTAGAGGGTAATTGTTCAATTGCAGAAATGAATGAAGGGAGTATCCTATTTGATTTGCCTAAGCTCCCTGTGGAATTACAATTACATCCTAAAGAATATAATGTGATAAATTTCTCGATTGACTATGTTAATATGGGGGCGATTATATCCGAAGAATTCAAGAGAAAAAGAATCAATATTTCCATAAGATGTTATGCTAATAGTCCTGATCAATGTCCTAAAGAGATTCCATTTTCATCTCTAAAGTTTGTTGAAGATTAGTGAATATTTTGATTACCAAAGATATTCATCCAATTCTTCAAGGTTCTTTAAGATTAAAGTATTATATTTTGTATCCAATTTCTCATCTCGTGCAAACCCACCGAATCTTTTTTCGCACACTACAATATCACAGTAAGGTATTGCTATTGATAAACTGGCTATATCATATAGGTCATGTTCATGTGCTGGAGCAGATATTTGTTCATCTCTTCTTCTTGTGAGGGCAAACGAACAGAAAGAAGTGGGCATCTGTTCCATAAAGGCTGTACATTCATCTGGATTCTTTCCAATGATTTTTGCACCTTCTTCTTTAGGTAATTTTTCATCAATTATAATCCTGCACAAAATGGGGTTTATTTGTTCCACGAAATGTGTTGCGAACCTTGCTCTTCGTCTTAAGTCTTTATCTTTATACTGCTTCTCAAATCTTTCTCTATTGGTCTCTATATTTTGAATTAAAGCGTTATCTGCTTTTATTCTTTCTTGGAAAGCTTTTTTATTGTGTGTCCCAAAACCAAATCTTAGAACCTCTGGTGTATACATAATTCTTTCTAATGCTTTTTTGTCATATTCGTCCCCAGACCCTTCCTTATTTTGAATTGTTGGTGTGGCTCCAAGTATATTTCCAATACCCCTACTAAAAACCATCTTTTTTACTTCAATAGTCTTCTCAGAGATTCCAAGATTCTGATAAATTGCATTCTTTATTTCATAAGGGATTACTGTTACATATGGGATTATGGTATAACCTTTTGATAGAGTAATCATTAATTCAATTAAATCATCTCTTGACTTTTTATCTCCTCTATTTGAGGTTTCAATCATATGGTTTATAGATAAAGGGATTATTATCTTATCATTGTATGCATGAATTATCAATTTTTGCAATAGTCTTTTCAAAATGGGATTACCATCTTTTTCTTTCCAAGCTTTTGCCAATAAAATCCAATCCTTTTGATCTAAATAAATCTTTAATGGATACTTTATAGACATTTTCTTTTTCATTAATTCAGACTCAATAAATTTCTTATACTCGGAAGAAAATATGTCTTTAACCGGACTTGTTTTACAAAGGTTTTCGATATCTCTCATCATAGCCATATGATTATCAAAGTCCTTGAAGATATTATATTTAAAAGCTAGAATATTTATTAATGTTATTGAATCTCTCATTAATTGTTTGAATTCTTTTACATCAGGTTCATTAATGTAAGAATCCAATACGAAATTATGTAAACCTAAAAATGTATCAATCAATAAATCTGATTTCTTCTTATCAAAACCACACAATAAACTTAATTCTGACAACAATTCCTTCAGACTTGATTTAAGAATATATGTTTTATATTTTTTTGAATCCGCTTTTAGTAGAATAGTCTTTACTAAGGTTCTACCAATTAAACAAACTTGATTAGAAATCTGTATAGGATATCTGGTTATATGTTTTAAAGGAAATGTAACACTAACCATCCTTTGAAGTTCCAAAATTAATTTTTGTTGAGTTCTTTCCACTATAAAGCTTGGTATATTTATAACATTATAAATATTTCTTCCAATAATCCTAAATGAAGTACTTCGCAACTGCAACGACTGTCTTAGCTGTTCCTACTGATTTTGAGCCTAGATTGATAGCTGACTTTATTGCTGAGAAAAACATCAGATAGAACATCAATAGGTTTGACAGTCCAAAAGCTGTTATCATGACGAGAATCTTGAAGTTTTCAAATAAGGTAATCTCCACTAGCTTTGAACATACCAGGAATATGAGAGCATCGAAGAATGTTATGAATATGCAGATTCCAAGGAAGTTCATTATCAGCTTGCCATAATCTCGAAGTGGTGGGATAAAATAGAAGAATATGGCAAGAGGCGAAAATACTACTCCTACTGCTACAATGATGTATCTGCATACAAGCAGAAATACAGTCAGTAGCAATGTCAATACATAGATCAGAGCAAAGAAGAACTGAAGACCAATGTTGACGATATTGTCAGCAGTTAATCTAAAGAAATTCTCATCACAGAGATTGATCACTCCGGCAGTTAGCAGGCTTCCGATATCAACGATTGCTGCATAGATGAAATAAGATGCCTGAACCAAAACAATCATGATAAAGATATTTCTGAACCATTCCTTTGCTTTCGCTCTCTTCGCTGAATCGTATCCTGATACCATGAAAGTAAACCCTGAATACAACATAAGGATTCCATAAAATAGAGAGATAATGTACAGCATTATCGCCCACAGTGGAGTAAACAATGACATCTCAACTGGCTCAGTAAGCAGGGTTTGTGTAAATTCCAATAGCGGACTGATTGGAGCATTGATTACATTAAGCAGGAAGTCATAAATCTTTTGAGGGATACAGCTTGCCAGGTTAAGCAGTCCGCATTCTTCCTCTTCTGCATGTACTGCTGGAATCAGCAAGAATAGGAGAATGATTATCAAGAGCTTCTTCATGTGAACACACCCCAATATTTTCTGACAATTGCATAGATGAAATAATTGATTACTCCAAATATTGAGAGATTCCAGAATAGTGCAAACCTTTCTTTGTCAGATACAAATATTGTCCTGCTTGCAGTGGTTGATTTGTATGTAGCTACTATCTTATTGTTTAGGGCTTTTGCTGAGAAAGTCGCTTCACCAATTGCTTCTATTGTCTGTCCTGCATAAATCAAGCTGGTAGGAATATCAGATGGTTCTATCTGTACTTTGATTGTCTCATCTGGTTTGTACTTAAGCTTGTCAGTAATTATTTGCAGATTTATTTCTTCAATATCAAGATTGCATTCTACCTCGATGTTATCAAACAAGTCAAATGCCTTGATGGTGCAGTCATCAGTATTCTTAACTAGATAATATTCTTCATCCAGAAGCATATTGTCTATCTTCTTATGGTTATAGTCTTCAGCAATAAGACTGTAGACATAATAAGGCTCTTTTGAATAGTTGATTGAATAGGAATACTTGTAGGAATCAAAAGAAGAATCTGCAAAACCTACAGTTATTGAGTCAGAGTAGTCTATTGCTATCTTTGAATTCCCATTAAATGAATCAATAGCTTCAACTGTTGCCTGAAGATCATTTTTATAGTGCTTGACATGAAGCGAATCTGTGATTACAATATTGTCAGTCTTCTTCTCGTCATAACTATAATCGCAATCATAGCAATACCTTACACATCTTCTATATCTATATCTACAGCAGTATTTGTCCCATCTGTAATGGTCAATATCCACTTTGAAATTGATTGAATAGACTATCTTCATCTCAGAATCGGAATCAATATCCAAATCAACAAGCTCTCCGCTTCCCTGATAGGCATCGTTGACATATACTTTGTTCTCAGCAGTATTTTTAACAATAGAATAGGTTCTTTTGCAGTCTCCTCCGCTGGTTCTGGGATACCCACTGCTATAGTAATTGGATGGTATCTGATAGCTGTAGTCAAAAGCAGAAAGAACCTCGGCCTTATCAGGGACATATATGCTTCCATTATATTGCACAGAAGGCATGACTGCAATCAAATCCATCCAGGCATCCCTTACATACGTTCCACTCTGTTTCTCGACTCCAGAAGGAGCATCATTTATATCAAGATTGATGTTATGCTGATACACATAATCATGATTTGGGTAGTAGATTCCTTCATACCCAAGATTTGAGACCAGAAGTGCTTTTTCCTCTTCAGTGATTCCAGAGTTTCTGATATCTAAGCAAGCATTGTAAGCATCTCCAGAAAGACCAGAACACTCAATAGAAAAAACTAAGGGAGTTTGCACTATCAGAAATAGTGCAATGCTCCAAAAAACAATTTCTTTTCCCATGCTCACCCCACAATGAAGTTCACAATCAGCGGAGCAGCCCAGATGACAATCAAACCGATTATCACATACATTGCCATGCTCTTAGCCTGCTCCCTTTTCCTTGGGTCACTGCCAGATGTCATATAGCTCACGCCAGCAAAAAGCAGTACAACGACTGCAAGGACAGTTGCCGCATATTTCACGAAGTTGTATATCTTCATGACAGGCTCCAATATCTCATCAAAGGTAGCCTTATCGTCATCGCTGAGATCACTATCGAAATCTACAGCAGCAACCATCGGCATGGCTATAATCAATGCCAGCACGACCAAACTTAGCCATCTCATTCTTTTTTCACCCCCGGAGGTTTTTCAGTACAGAGTCTCAATATTCGGCTCTGGCTCTTTTCTTAGCCAATTGAATATCAGCAAAGGACAGATCATGACAATTCCAATGAGAGCAATGACAACAGAAGAACCCTGCTTCTGGATTGAAAAGATGATAAGAGAGGCTGAAAAGTAGCAGATTAGATAGAATCCTGCCAGTTTCCAGACCTCATTTTTCCTTATCATCTTTTAGCCTCTCATGTATCTTCTTGCTGTATTTCCAGTCAAGGAAGACTCTGCATGTGATGCAGTAATCAACCTCAAAGACCTCAAGCTTTTTTCCGCATAATTTGCACTTCACTGTCAATCACCTAACAGCCTATAGGTCAAGAAAGAGTAAATAGGGAACTCGGAGAATGTATAGCAAAACATAAACCGCCTTCAGAAATCAGTTCTTTTAAATTTCAGCGTTACCTGAACTTTGGAATACTTTTCTTTTAATTCTTCAAGGAATTTCTTGAATCTTTCTTCAGAAATATATGCATATGGATCACTATCTTTCTTCCAAATATAAGAAAACAGTCTATGAACTTCAGAATAGAAAACTTTTGGATGATTCAATATTTTATCCTGGTTTTCTTTGAAAACTTCATAAATTCTTACTAATATTGATTTGGAGATAAATAAAACATTTCCTTTCCACCTAAAACCAGATGTAAACTTAAATATGAATTTCGTATACTCTTCCATATTCATCTTATTTGAGATAATTGCGTAAGTAGATAACCCACCAAATAATTTTACTTTAATATCATTTTTCAGTGAATGAATATACTTACGATGCTTCATTGGCTTATCCCTTAATACATATCCATCTCTCAACTGAGAATATTTACAATCCCAAG
Organism: Candidatus Woesearchaeota archaeon; assembly: GCA_021734865.1. GTDB lineage: Archaea > Nanobdellota > Nanobdellia > Woesearchaeales > JAIPIC01 > JAIPIC01. The sequence goes on from JAIPIC010000044.1 coordinate 12,162, forward strand.
CCAAACAGTATCTACCAAGAGGAGACTTATAATTTTGGATAGATATTATTCCGTCAGGAGCAGGAATTCCTGCAAATTTTCCACCTAATCTATCCCCAACATAAAACATTTCGTGCATTATATTGAATATATCTCTTTCAAAATCTTGATCACCATAATTTGTTCCTTTGTTTTTCAGATTTTTAAATGAATCTAATCCTTTTTGAGTAATTTTCTTTAACCATTTCTGTTTTTGTGCAACAACAAAATCATTCATTTTTTGTTGTAAAACACCTTTGGTTTTCTCATAAACATAGAAATCTGCTAAGCTAATACATTCAAAATCCTGTTTCAGGATATCATCCATTAATGCTTTCTTGTATTGGGTTAATACAACCAATAAAGGCAATCCAGTTTCAGAATAATGAGTTGATATATTCTCTGGTACAGTTCCTGTTGTCATATAAATTGTAATCAATTCTTTCTTAGTGTCCATTAAATCAAGAATTTTATATGAAGACCTCTTAATCTGCTTCTTGTTTTTCTTAATATCAATATCTGTGTTTTGAGCGATTGCTTGAAAAAAGTAATTGAAAATCCCAGTCTTATTCTTGATTATATTAATATAATTGCCCTCAATTAATAGATTATTACCGCAAGCTGGACAATCTCCTTTCGCCCAAGAAATCTTCCTGCATTTTTCACACCTTCTTTTTGCTGTCTTTGTAGGCTTATTAATTATTTTCTTTTCAATTAAATCCAATAATATTTCCTCAACATCATTGGGCATATTAACATTAATAGTCTTACTATTCATTATTTTATCAACGATTTTTCTTTTATCGGCATCTTTTTCTTTTGATTTAAGAAAGCAGTTAAGTTTTATATCAAATCTTTTTTCAAATTCTTCTGAAAATGTATCTAAATCTTTTGGAAGAATATTCCTATCTATTAAATCTAATTTACTTTGTCCCCACCTATCTTCATTTACATCTACTGCAATTGTTAAACCATCATTTAATCTAAAAACTAGCCTGTCAAATTCACTTAAATCTTCTAAAGAAAGCATGTTTTTATCCTTGAACAGTTTAATTTGAGAAACAATATCATTTTTTCTATCATAATCACTCATGGCTATTCTAACATTAGCATTGCTTTTTTTGAATTTTGCATCGATTAATTTTATGCATGATTTACATTCTTCAGTAAGTTTGCTAAAAAATGATTTTGGGCTATATTCAAATTCAATTCTTTTATGGGATAATTTATTTTTCAGTTTTTTGGAGATATAATCTTTTATCCTATATGCTTCCCACTTTGATCTCGTGTTAATTTCTAGCCTATTCTGTTTAGGATAGATAGTTATTAGTTTGTAGACCCCTTTCCAAAGACGAACATTCTGGGGGATTGCAGGGTATAATTTATCAGAAGACTCCTTCAACAGTAAGAATACCCATTCATAATCATTCTTATAAGACCATCTGAATTTGTAAAACTTCGAATATTTATCATGTCTTTTTAGATATACAGCAAGAGAACTCATGAATTTTGAGGCAGTATTGAAGTCCTTCTCTTTAAGTTTGTCCATAAAGTTCCATGTGAAAAAACCTTTTCCATATCTATGCTTCAGCAATGCAACAAATAAACCAGAGATATCCCCATTATGTTTTTCATCAAAGACTTTAAAAATAACTTCACTCTTATTTATTCTAGTCTTAATGTTATGAATATTGTAAATTTCGCTTATTGCTTTTGGATTATTTAAGGCAAATTCGATTATACAGAATACTTCAATTGCTATTCTCTTATCTTTGTATATCTCCTTAGGAATATTTTTGATCTTATCAAATTTTATCTTATAATGATTGCATATTTTAATTTGAGATTGTTCATCAAGCAATCCAAAATTAGAAAAGAAACTATCTTCGTATTGTTCCCATTTATCACAATAAGAATCAATATTTATTTCTAAATTATTCCATAGGTTTCTTTCCTTTTTAGAGAAAAGCTTGGTTTTAAGCCTTTTACTCCCCATAATTTGAAATGTATCCTTAAGAATATAAATAACTTGCCATAAATTCGTTAGTTCTCCCTCTTAAACAGCGTAATCAGAACCTCTCCTTTGTGGCTGATTCCTACTGCTTCCCAGCCTTCTTCTCCTAGCTTATTGAACTGTTTTGTGGGGTCAAAAAAGACCCCTTTGCTGACTGTCATGACAGTCTTATACTCCCATTTCTTCATTTTCATACAACCTCCATCCTCGTCTTTTCAGTTTGACAGCCAGCATGTATTCTACATTGCTTCTCATGGCTATCTCCTTCATCTTCTCAAGCTGTGCTTTCACATGGCTCCTGAGATAGAATGCCTTTTCCTTGGTAGCTTTGACTTCTACCAAGAAGACTTTCCCCTCCCTAAACAGGATACAGTCGCATACTGCTTCCTGTCCTGATCCTGAGCCAGCTACCCTCTCGCAATGATTGCCTTCTGCAATCATCATCTTTACAAACTCGTTCTCATATCTCTTATTGTTGTGCACTGACATATATCTCTCGCTCCATTTGCATCTGTTGTAATCTTAGTTGCCTGTCAAGTATATCCTTCTGCAACTTCAATGACTCCTTATCCATCGCAATCTGGATAGGTGGCATTACTTTTGATGTTGGCAACCTGAACTCATAGCCTTTCTCAATGACTTCCTTGAGAGTATCTTTTGTTATCTGAGCATAGAGCATTGTAGTCCTGATATCTGAATGCCCTAAGAATTCCTGTATGTTCTCAAGAGGCACGCCCATCCTTCTGAGATTGCATCCGCAGGTATGCCTAAGTGTATGCAGATGATACTTGTTTCTGGGTCTGCCATCTTCCTGAAGATAATCAACCATCAATAGACCTGATTTCTCAAGTGCCTTGACAAACTTATCCTGAAACAGCCTGCTTAAGGATTTTACATCTGGTCTCTTTCTATGTTTAAATCTGGTAGGTATAACAAAATCTTCGTCCTGATTGTAGTATCTCCACTTCTTCCACATATCAATGAATTTATCATTAATCGGAACATACCTGTCTTTACCATATCCAGTCTCAAATCTCTTGACGTTCTTAGCATCCCTGACAATAATCATGCCCTGCTCAAGATCAACGTCCTGCCATCTAAGCTTCCACATCTCACTGATTCTTAGTCCATGAAAAACACCAATAAAGATAACCATAGCCATCCTAGAATCAGTTACATTATGTAGCATGGTCACTAGCTGCTGCTTTGTGAATACAGAAGGAAGCCTCTCTTTGTTAGGCTGTCTTCTTTTGATGAATTTCTTTTTTGGCTTCATAGTACATATTCCCCCACATACCACAAAACTTCCTGGATGAGCTTTTCATCATTAGTAGAATACTGCTGTCTGATCTTATTCCTAAGTTGAAGTGCTTCTCTTATACTGATCTCTCCAGACTTCAGTCTAATCAATATATCTTGAGGAGAATTCACTGCAAGAATCCATCTATACACAGTATTTGGATTATACTTCTTCCTTATCAGAAGCTCATAAGTCTTGGCTTCATTCCTGCTAAGGATAGCTTTGCCTTTCCTCTTGTTATGAAAACCATTGACAAGCTTGGCAATGATCCTGTTGAATTCTTCCCTGTCAACACCAATCTCATCCCCAACAAGCTTATAGATTATCTCGGCTTTTTTGAAGACTTCCGGTTCCATTCTTATCTGACCTCCATTATACTGTAGGTCACCAGAATTGATAAGCTGAACTCGGAGTTTGTATATCAAACCCTATCACGACGGAGAAATTCAAAAGAACAGGCAAATACTTTTCCTAAACGTCCATGTTATGCGAAATTTTATTTTTAGCGCCTTTAAAGCAAACATTTATATACTTTGGTTTACTAAAGTATGCCAGAGTAAACCTAAAGGTGATATAAAATGAGTGCTACAACAATTAAAATACATGGAGAAACCAAATCTGAACTTGACAAGTTTAGAGAGTATCGTAATGAAAGTTATGATGAAGTAATTCATAAACTAGTCCACATTGCAAAACATCTTAAAACCGAACCTGAACTTAGCAAAGAAACTATTGAAGCTATCGAAGCTGCAAGAGAAAGAATTAAAAAAGGTAAGTTCGTTATTGAAGCTGAGGCTGCTAAGAGGTTAGGTTTTTAAGATGTATGAATTGCATTTTGATGAAAAAGTTTTACAATATTTAGAAAAACTTCCCAAAGAAATTTCCAAAAGAATATTTAAAAAACTCCAAGAAACTAAAGAAAATCCTCATCATTACTTTGTGAAACTCTCTAATCGTTCTGAATACAAGTTAAGAGTTGGTGATTACAGAGTAATCGCTGACATAGAAGATAATAAATTAGTAATCTATGTTATCCATGCAGATCATAGACGAAGTGTCTACAAGAAGTGGTAGACGGCGCAAAAAATAAAACTCAAGGGGACGCTGCGCTTTCGGACTTCGTCCTAACCCTCGCATAACACCCGCAAACCGAGAGGAACTCCTGACGGAGAGTCCATAAATTATGACTGCTTATTCTGTGTTAAACGACCGCCCCCTACGAATGAGTTTTAGCAAACGAAGGGGGGGAAGGGTAAGTTTTTTTCTTTTTCCAGAGCTTGAAGTTTAAGCTTAAGTTGTCTTATGCAATGACCAAAGGTCACTAACTTCTTCACTACAAAAATGCTCCTTAGATAACAAAAATTGCCGTTCGCCCTGACCCCAAGCTAAAGCATGGGGTACAAGAAAAGCTTTGCTTTTCTCCGTATTAAAGGGCTAACAATCCATAGGCAATTTTTGGTACGGAAAAATGGTACCAGGCTGTCCGACATTCCAAATTTTTGTCTAATAATATGAACGGAGAAAATAATTCTTAGCTACTTGCTAATTGATTCATGATACCTATTTTTCTATTCAGTTTGTTGTTTATCAAGACTAGATTATGTGCTATACAT